>JANLRW010000428.1:0-5829 GCA_031361925.1 Sphingomonadales bacterium | reverse complement strand
CCATCATCGGTCGACGGGCCGAAGGTAATCTGCGTGCCGGGAAACAGCGACTGCACTGCCTCCGCCAGCACATGCGCGAAGTCATGCCGCGCCAGTTCGAGCGCATCGGCCTCATCGCGCGTCGTCACCAAAGCAAGGTTGGCATCGCCATCGAAAGGCCGCATGACATCGCGCAGCTCGCCGTCAACCCGGGCGGCAATGGTCGCCTTGGCCAGACCGGGACCGATTGCAGCGGCAATATCGGCGGGGGTCTGCCCGCGAGCAACCTCGCGCACAGAACCATCGGGAAGGGTGATTTTGAACATCTCGGACATGGGCTTGCCTATGGCGACTGGTGCCGTTTTGGGCAAGTGCCAAGCGCCCGCGACCGCCGAATATGCCGGTCGAAAGCACCGAAGTGCACACCCTATATAAAAACATAAAAGCGAAATCAGGTGCCAAAGAGCCGCCTCGACACGGCGAGAAGAAACGAAGCGGGATAATTTGATTGACATATACAACCTATATGGTTATATTGTGATAATGTCAAATTCTCTCTCGTTCATCCCCGTCCCGCGCCAGTCCAGCCGCCACGATGGCTGGAACAAGGCCAAGCAGATCGCCTTTATCGACGCGCTCGCCGAATATGGCATGGTGCGCGCCGCCGCTGACAAGGTCGGCATGGGGACCACCAGCGCCTATCGGTTGCGCGACGCGCAAGGTGCTGAATCCTTTGCCGCCGCGTGGGATGCGGCGTTGCTTGCGGGAATGGCGAGCCTGACCGACATCGCGATGGACCGCGCGGTCAACGGTGTTGCAGTGCCGAAATATTACAAAGGCGAGCAAATCGGCGAAACCCGCTGGTACGACAACCGCTTGCTGATGTTCATGATGCGGCAGACGCAGACCCGCCGGTTCGGCCCGCACGCGGCGGAATATGATTTTGTCGACGAGGCACTTGCCGCCGAAAAGGCGCGTGATGAAAAGGAAACGCAGGCATTGGTCAGGGCGCAGACATTATACGACGAAATCACCGAATTGCTCGACACCGACGCCGGACATACGCCCGCCGAAGAACGGATGCCGCGCGAGGAATTTTTTAAACTGTGCGACCGGCGCGACCGGCTTGAGGCGCTAGTGGGCCGCCTGACGCCTGTCGATCCGGTGAAGGAAGTGAACATCTACGGCGCGATGAACCCAGGGGCGATGCAGGATTTGTACCGGCGCAAGGGGCGCGGGCGGAATAAATAGGGAATATATAGGGACAGTCCCTAATTAATTTGATAAATGGGGACTGTCCCTATTTATGAGGTTTGTGATGCCACGCAGCGCCCGAATTGTCTTGCCCGATATTCCGCACCACGTAACGCAGCGCGGTAACAGGCGACAGCCGGTGTTTTTCAGCGACGACGATTACCGCGCGTATATCGATATTCTCGGCATTGCCTTGCGTAAACATGATACGAGATGTCTGGCATGGTGCCTGATGCCAAATCACGTTCATCTCATGCTCGTTCCGTCCGGTCCGGACGGTCTACGCGGCACCCTTTCGAGTGCACACACTGCCTATGCGCAGCGGATCAACCGGCAACAGAATATCAGCGGGCATCTCTTTCAGGGTCGCTTTGCCAGCTATCCGATGGACGATGCGCATATGATGGTAGCAGCCAGATATATCGAGCTTAATCCGGTAAAGGCGGGGCTCACCCGGACTGCCGAAGACTGGGCGTGGTCGAGCGCCAAGGCGCATATCGGCGGGCAAGCCGATGCGATCACCGACTTGGCGCCCCTGTCGCGCCATATCAGGAACTGGCGCGCCATGCTTGTCGGCGGGCTTGAGGCGGCAGACGCGGTGGAGGCTGCGCTTCGCTCCGGCCAGCCTCTTGCTTCGCCGAAATGGATGGACGAGCGAGGCATAAAACCGTCGGAACGTCTGCGGGGCCGCCCGCCGCGTAAATAGGGACTGTCCCTATTTATTCCCCCTATTAAATAGGGACTGTCCCTATTTATCTGCACACGCCCCAGCCGCCGGGGCGCTGCGCCTGATCAAGATGAAAGTGGTCGGCATGGGCGGCGTTGTAATCGGGTGAGAGGACGGTAGTGAAATAGCCGCACGCACCGCCCCGGACCGCATGCAGAAAGGCGCTTCGTCCGTCGGGCGCGTCCCAATGCTCGACAAGGCTGACGCGTCTTCCGTCGCTTAGTATAAACGCAGATATGTCAATCGCGTTGCCCGTCGCATGTTCGCTGGGCCGGTCGCTGCCGCGGATCGACCGGCAGTTATAACTGCCCAGATGCTCGATCAAACGAACATTGCGGCCCAAGTGTAATCGCGCCTGTGGCTGCACAACGTCGCGCTGCCAAAGCAGGAGCGCCGCGCTTACTGCGCAGGACGGCGCAACGCCGCCAGGTTGGAATTGGGCAGGCGCGCTGGTCCAGCGCGCAATTTGGGTGCGCTGGTCAGCGACGCATGCCCCAGTCCCGATAGCTGGCAGGCGCATATGCACAACACCCGCTTGACCAAGTGCGGCAAAGCAACTGTCGGGATCGCCTGCAAATGCCGCAAGTTTCGTCTGTGTCGCCCAGCCGCTCGGATGCGACAAGTTCAACGGTGTGAAGGGATTATGTTGGGGGTGTTTTCGCAGCCAGTCATATCCGGCGAACAACGTGACGGCGAGCAACAGCAAGAATGACCGGCCCGCCAAATTTCTTGTTCTGTGGCTCATCGAAATCCCTGCTGCATCTGCATATCGCTTTGAATCGCTGCCATACGAAAATTTCTGTTGCAATCATTCCCCAATGACAAGTTCCCTTGACATATGCTCGACTCGGATGTAAAGCTACCTTGTCTAATCAACAAGGAACCTTGTCATGGCCAAATATAAAAGCCCAGCAATCCGTATGTATCTCATCCGCCTGTTTGTGTTGATGTCGCTTTATCTTATAATGCTACTGGCCGCAGTCACTGCGTTCAAATCACACAGCGTTTCCGGAGTCCCGGCCTATGCGCTGGCAATTGCGCCCGCGCTCCCCATCATTGGCGTGTTCTGGGCGGTGATGCGCTTGTTGATCGAGGAACCCGATGAGTTTGTGAAGCTGATGCATGTCCGCCAGTGCCTGATCGCGACCGGGTTCTGCCTTACCGTGATGACGATCTGGGAATTCCTGCAGAATTTCGAGCTTGTGCCAGCGGGCAATGGCGGCTTTGGCGCCGCGTTTTTCTGGTTCATGGGGCTCGGCGTCGGCGCACTGTATAACTGGTGGACCGTTGGCCGCGATGGCTTGGCCGGCACCAGCTGCTAATGAAAAACCGCCTGAAAGTCTTGCGTGCCGAGCGGGACTGGAGCCAGCAGGACTTGGCCGACGCGCTCGCGGTATCGCGGCAATCGGTCAACGCCATCGAAACAGGCAAATATGACCCGTCGCTACCGCTGGCTTTTCGCGTTGCGGATCTATTTGAAATGCCGATAGAAGCGATTTTTTTGAGGGAGCGATGAAACGATTAACGCAAATCGATACCGGACTGTGGTGCCTCGAATCCCATTTCGTCCGGCTGGGGTTCAGGGCCAGCTTGCGCATGTCGGTTATTGAAACCGGCGATGGTTTGATGCTTTACTCACCGGTTGCGCTGACATCGGAACATTTGACCGCTATTTCTGCGGTCGGGACAGTGACCATTATCATGGCTCCCAACCTTTACCATCATATGTATCTACGCCCGGCCATCGCCTTGTTTCCGAACGCGCGCATTTTGGTTCCTGAAGGACTGGAAGCAAAAATAGGGGACATTGCCTCTGCCGAGCCGATGGTGAACGATCATTCGGTGATGCTTCCGACGGGTATCGAGCACTTCACCTTTGCCAAGCACCACATCCGCGAAACCATATTGTTCCACCGCGCCAGCCGTACTTTGGTAACGTCAGATTTGCTGTATAATTACCAGCATGAGCATCATAAAGGAGAAAAGGCGTATTTCGGTCTGATCGGGTGCTACGGCAGTCCCAAAGTCGCCTTTTATCACCGTTTCTCGGTCACTGATCGTCGCATTTCGATCAAGGCTATGGTCGATAAGGTCAGCGAATGGAACCCGCACCGGATCGTCATGAGCCACGGCCGCATCGTTGAAGACGCAAATTCGGGGCAGATCTTTGCCGAGGCTTGGCAGCGCTTTCTTTAACCGGCACGTCCGCAAATTAGCCCGCGTTTTTATCTTTGCGGTAGGGAACGAACTCGCCAAGGCTACAGGCCGGACCTTGAATGCCGCTCACCCGGTCGACCAGACGGATCAGGTCGCCGCGGCATTTCTGGCTGCCAAATTGTTCGCTGACGATGATATCGTCGTCGCGCGCCAAGCCGGGGCAGCTATAACGAAGCTTGTTTTCGTAAACGAGGCTACCCGATACGCGGTAGAGCAAGATGTCGTCGCTGACGCGGATCAACTGTGTCGCGTTAAAGTCGCTGATGCAATTGATTGGTTCGCCTGCAACCTTACCGTCCAGTTGCTTGGCAAGGACGGTGCTTTGTTTTTCGGTGAGCGGTTTGGGGGTGCTGTCAACGGGTGCACAAGACGTGGCCAAGATGGCGGGCACGATAAGCGCGGCAAATTTAACGGTTCGCATGTGTCGTCTCCTATGCTCCCTCTTAAAATAACATATAGCATTTTTGCTGAACGGGATATGATCAAATGAGCGCGGCGTTGTGGCGCTTATCGCCGGGCGTGACGGCAACGCTTAAGCCGCCCAAGTCGACGTCGGGCGCACTGTCCAACACCGCCATTGCGCGCGTGTTATTCTCCATTTCGAGGATGAGCGTAGCCGCGCCCATGACTCCTTTGGCAACAGGGCGGGCGTAGGTCAGGATACCGGCTTTTCCGTCCGGTGCATCATTGACCGCGACCGTTTTGGGCACATAGCCTTTGATAACCTCACCATCCCACGGTCGTGGCGGCTGGCTGGCGGTGTAGACGCCGACCGCCTGTTTCGACATCACCCCGCCATTGGCGGTGACGAGCGCGGGTTTGGAGCCGTCCTTGCGCAACGCCTCGACCATCGCGGCGAGGCTGTAGATCGTGTAGCCATTGCCGGGGCCGCCGAAGAAACCGAGACCGCCGGTCAGCGTATAGTCGCCGGATGCGCGCGCCGGATCGCCCAGCGTGTCAACTGCGGCGGTCACGGCGACGGGGAAGCAGCTGTAGATATCGACCGGCCCCAGATCGGTAGCCGCAAACCCTGCCTGACCGAGCGCAGCGTGCATCGTAAAGCCGACCGCATCGGGGCTGGCGATATGCTCACGTTCGGACAAAGGCGGCTCGGCGGCTTCGGATACGCCTGCCAACCAGACCATCTTCTCGTCAGCGACGCCAAGCTGGCGCGCTTTGCCTGCGCTGGTCAGAATGATCGCTCCGCCCAGATCGACCGCGTCCTGCGCCACGCGCCAGCGGCGATAGATGTCGGTGATGTGATAATCGCTCTCATGCTCGGCGACGAGTTGTTCGGTCGTGAAGGCCACCGGAAATTGCGCGTGTTCGCGGGTCAGCGATTTGGCCGAAGCCGCAGCGCCGCCCTTGGCCATCGCGACCAGATAGTCATGGCGGCTCATCCCCAGCCCGATCCGCCGTGCGTTTTCGAGCAGCGAATAAGCCAGCGGCATCGAGATGATACCATGCCGGATCTCGCGGCGCGTGAGGATGGAGAAGTCCGAACGCTGGTCCTCGAACGGCGTGTCCGACGGCAATGTCCAGTCGAGCACAACCCCCGCCTTGCGCGCGCGTTTTGCGGTGCCATTGGCTTCGCCGGCGACGATAATCGCAAGGTCGGTCTCACCGCGCCGGATTTCGCCCGCCAGTTGGTT
>JANLRW010000417.1:0-4519 GCA_031361925.1 Sphingomonadales bacterium | reverse complement strand
GCGGCAATCCCGATGGACCGTCAGTCCCCCTGGCGCGATGAGCTTCGTGCGACGGCGACGCTTGCGTGGCCGATGATCCTGTCGAACCTGTCGATGATGCTCATCGGTGTCACCGACGTTATCCTGCTGGGCTGGCTCGGCCCGCGCGAGTTGGCGGCTGGCGCGATGGGGCATAATCTGGCGATGATTTTCGCGATTTTTTCGATGGGTCTGATTACTGCGACCGCGCCGATGATGGCTTCGGAAAAAGGAGCACGCCCGCATTCGGTGCGTGATATCCGGCGGACTTTCCGGCAGGGGCTTTGGACCTGCGTTGCGATCATGATCCCGGTTTGGATCATTCTCTGGAACACCGAGAGCATCTTGCTGCTGTCAGGGCAGCAACCCGGCATTGCCGCCGATGCCGCCATTTTTGCGCGCTTCTATATGTGGTCAATCCTGCCGTTCATCGGTTTTCTGGTGCTGCGCAATTTTGTCGCGGCGCTAGAAAAGCCGATTTGGGCGACGGTAGTAGCGATGGGCGCGGTGGTGCTGAATGCGATCGTAAACTACGGGCTGATCCTCGGCAATTACGGCCTGCCGCAGCTCGGTTTGATGGGGGCAGGCATTGGCAGCACGATCACCAATTGTTTCGAATTTGGCGTTATGGCGCTGTTGGTCAGTTTCCACCCGAAATTCCGTCGTTACCATCTGTTCGGGCGTTTCTGGCGGCCCGACTGGGCACGGTTCCGCGAGATCTGGCGGCTGGGCCTGCCGATTGGGGTGACGATGGCATTCGAGGGCGGGGTGTTCGCGGTCGCCATATTGTTGATGGGTCTCATCAACGAGGCCTCGGTCGCGGCGCACGCAATTGCACTGCAAGTTGCCTCGCTGACCTTCATGGTGCCGATGGGGCTGGGGCAGGCGGCAACGGTGCGCGTGGGCCTCGCTTATGGCCGCAAAGACTCTGCGGGGATAATGCGTGCAGGTTGGACGGGCTTCGTGCTGGGCACAGGGTTTATGGCGGTAATGGCGCTTGGCATCTATCTGTTTCCCGAAGCGCTGATCGGCATTTTCATCACGCCCGTCGATGCGGAAACGACGCAGGTGTTCAACCTGGCTGTGAGCTTCCTGTTGGTCGCGGCAATTTTCCAGATTGTCGATGGCGCGCAAGTGGTTGGCGCAGGTATGTTGCGCGGTTTGCACGACACGAAGGTGCCGATGTTCTTCGCGGCCTTCGGCTATTGGGTGGTCGGCATCGGCGTCGGCGCGTGGCTGGCGTTCCGGGCGGGCTGGGACGGCGTTGGCGTATGGACCGGGCTTGCCACAGGGCTTGCCATCGTTTCGGTGCTGATGCTGATTCGCTGGTCGATGCGCGAACGGCTGGGACTGCTGCCCCAGCCGTAATCGCGAAAATCCAATTGGGGACAGTCCTTAATTAGATTACTCCCTAATTAGATCGTCTGCGCGCGGTTTTCGTCGCGGTGCTTTTTCAAATACTTCATGAACGGCGTGCCGCCGGTGCCGACGTCGGTGTCGTTACCAGCACCCGATGATGCCTGCTTGTTGATATAGCTTGCCGCATATTCCAAGTGTCGGCTGCGGAAGCGGGCGACTTGTTCGACGCAGATGTTGAAGGCGTTTTTCAGGCCGCTATTTTGCGTTCTGGCAAAATCGCGCAAGGTGCTGCGCTCTTTCAACGCGTCGATAAATGCGCGGTGCATCGGCGGGCGATAGGCATGGAGTTCGTCCAAGAATTCGCGCAACGGATCGTTTTGATGCACGACCTGAAACAGCGCGTCCATCGCCGGGACAATCGAACTTTGCGAGCCCGTCTGGCCGCGATAGGCTTGCGGTTTGCCGCCAAAGCGCTCGACACCTTCGTAAATCAGGCCGTCGGGCATCGCCGGATTGTTTTTCCAGCCGTGGATATATGGGCGAACGCGATTGAAATAGATATATGGGTCACAGCGTTCGGGCATCCGGTCGAAATGCGCGTTCAGCGCGTCCCAAACTGTGTCCATTTCGATCAGAAGCCGCTCGACCTCAATAGCATCACGTGCAGTGCTCGCCTCACCCAGTTCGGTTGCCAGTTGCAGAGCACGGCCAGCGGTGGCCTCGATTGCAACATGAACAAGCACAAACCAGTTCTCGTCCTGCCCGCCAAAGAAGTTCTGGTGCATCGCGATGTTATCAAGGGTGATGCCGCCCGATTTGTCGAGCCGGTACCAGTTGTCGAGCACATAGCCCGAATAAGGAAGCAACGGTGCCAGCCCCAGATGGTCGGCGAGCGCCACTATTGGGATCGCAAGATTAGCGGGAAGCGTTGTTGGCGCATCGCTTTCGCCCCAGACATAGGCCTGCACCAAGAAGCTGTAATGCACCATCGCGGTGCGCACTTGCGCGTCGGTTGCGCTGCTGAGAAATGCCGCCATATCGGGATGGCCGACCTGCTTTAGCCAGTGCCGTGTGCGACCGGTTGTCAGGATGCCCGACAACTGCGCTGCGGCATCGAGCATTTCGTCGAAGCCCGCAGGCAACTCGACCTCGTCGATTTCATAGGATGACAGATATCCGCGCTCTGCGGATAGGCCAAAATCTTCTAGGTTCATGGGGTTGGCTCATAAGCGAGGCGCGGGTTCGGCCGCCTCTGACGAAATGGTATCAAATGAAATTAGTTGGTGCAAGCGCAGTGATTAGAACGGGAGGATTCCGTCATATTGCGAAAGTGGGGGTGCTCCTGTAACCTTCATCTGGTTGCGCAAAAGAAAGATATGGCGGACGATTTCGGCCTGCTGCTCGATGCCATATTGCGCGAGCTTCCAGCCCGGTTTTAAGCTGTAATCATAACGGCAAAATGGATGGCGTTTGAGCGGAAGGAAGATGCCTTGCTGGTGTTGCCAGACATGGACCAGTTCGTGGATGAAAAGACCTTGTAGCCCCAAATCTCGGTCGCAAAAATCTTCGCAGAAGAGGTCGTTTTTTGGATGAAACCATAAGTGCCCATCGGGAGCCATAGTAACCCGCTTAGGCTGAAACCACCACCAGCGGCGGTTGTGGATCCGCACTTTATCCACATCGAGCGCGTCGCCGAAAACCGATTGGGCCAGCCCGCGTTCGCGGACGCTCAGCGCCCTGCCTGAAGGATGCGGGCCGAACATTATGCTAGTCTAGCGCCTTTTTTTCGTCAGGCTCGCTACCATCGACTTCTTGAACGACCGCCTTGACTGCTATTCGCTCACCGTTGTTAAACAGCAGCTCGGTTTCCATGACGCCGAGACGGCGCGGGACCAGATTGACCCCCCACATCATTACATGCTTGCCGCCTTTTTTGAATTCAACCTTTGCGTTGGCGGGGATTAGCACCCGGTCCAGCGGCTTCATCGTCATCGCACCTGTTTTGGCATCGACGCCGACGTCGTGCATCTCGCTTCGGATAACCGATGGCGAAGAAACGTTGAGCAGATACACATCCTTGGCTCCGCCAAGCACTTTAAAATGCAGCGATGAAGGATTGCTATCAACCGGTGACAAAGTCAGCACCGCGTCATGCACACGCAGTTGCGGCGTCGGGCCGCATGACGCGAGCAATAATGGAGCTATGCCGGCAAAACCGATCCTAAAGCTGCTTCTTGTCATGTGTCGGTCCTATCAAATAAATATGTCCAAAAGCGGGGCGGTCCCTCACTTTTTGCCAATCTAGGTCTCTCCAAGCCTTGTGCCAAGCGATTTGACACCTATATCGCCGCTAGCGTGTGCGTTTTCGGGGAACACCGGTGCCTGATAGGGCCGGTTCCGTCATCGCATTGTAAGTTCAAGCGAATATTCGGGGTAAAGTAAAAATGGCTAAAGTAATTGGTATTGACTTAGGTACAACCAACAGCTGCGTCGCGGTTATGGACGGTGGCAAGCCCAAGGTTATCGAAAATGCAGAAGGCGCGCGCACGACGCCGTCTATTGTTGCCTTTGCCAAGGACGGTGAGCGCCTGATCGGGCAGCCCGCTAAACGGCAAGCGGTGACCAATCCAGAAAGCACGATTTATGCGGTGAAGCGCCTTATCGGCCGCCGCTTTGACGACCCAATGACCAAGAAGGACATGGGCCTCGTTCCCTATGGCATCGTTAAGGGCAAGACCGGCGATGCGTGGGTCAAGGCTGGTGGGGAAGAATATTCCCCGTCGCAAATTTCGGCGTTCATCTTGCAAAAGATGAAGGAAACCGCCGAGGCTTATTTGGGCGAAACGGTAACCCAAGCAGTCATTACAGTTCCGGCTTACTTCAACGATGCGCAGCGTCAGGCGACTAAAGACGCCGGCCAGATTGCTGGCCTTGAAGTCCTGCGCATCATCAACGAGCCTACCGCTGCGGCGCTCGCTTACGGGATGGACAAGGACGAGAATAAGACCATCGCGGTTTACGACCTTGGCGGCGGCACCTTCGATATCTCGATCCTGGAAGTCGGCGACGGCGTGTTCGAAGTGAAATCGACCAACGGCGATACATTCCTTGGCGGTGAAGATTTCGACAGCGTATTGGTCGA
>JANLRW010000399.1:0-4031 GCA_031361925.1 Sphingomonadales bacterium | reverse complement strand
CCGTAGCGCGTGCGAATGAGGCGGCTGACTTCGAGGCCGAGATGTTCGAGCACGCGGCGCACTTCGCGGTTCTTGCCTTCGGTTAGCGTCATTTCAAGCCAACCATTGCGTCCGGTGCGGCGTTCGAGATTGGCGTCAATCTTGCCATAGCGCACGCCTTCGATTTCGATGCCGTGGATGAGTTCTTCGAGCTGGTCTTGGCTGACTTCGCCGAAACAGCGCGCGCGGTACGAGCGCTCGACGCCGGTCGAGGGCAATTCCATCTGCCGCTTGAATTCGCCGTCATTGGTGAGCAGGAGCAAGCCTTCGGTGTTCAGGTCGAGCCGCCCGATCGGCATCAGGCGCGGCAAGTCCTTGGGCAACACATCATAAATCGTCTTGCGCCCGCTAAAGTCACGCTCGGCGGTCAGGCAGCCTTCGGGTTTGTGGAACAGATAAAGCTGGGTTGGCGCGGGCGGGCCAACCGCCTTGCCGTCAACCGCAACGCCGTGAAGCGATTTGAGCAGCGTGGCGGGTGTTTCGACCTTCTCACCATTGAGCGTAATCCGGCCATCGGCGATCATGCGCTCGATCTCTCGCCGTGACGCGACACCGGCGCGGGCGAGCAGCTTGGCGATGCGCTCTTCGCCATCGGCGCGTTCGAGCGCGCCTTTCGATAGCGCGGCATTTGGGTTCGATTTGCGAACGGGTTTGGTGTCCCAGCGCAGTTTGACAGGTTTCATCGGACGGGCAGGGGGATGTGAGGGAGGTTGAGCCATGCGCGCGCCTTTGCCCCAGTCGCCTGCAAAAGTCACGTCAGTGTTTAAGACATTGGCCATTCAGGAAAATGGCGTTAGTCATGATGTAAGGAATTTTGGGGAGAAGATCATGACGGCTGCCACAAGCAACGCCGAACCCGTTGGCAAAGAGAAGCTAAAGGGGGTTCAACTGTTGAAAGTGGCGTTTCGGAACCGAAAAACCGCAGTCATGCTGTTTTTTGGCTTTTCGGCTGGATTGCCTTACACTTTGCTGTTGGGGACATTGAATGCATGGCTCGGCGAAGCCAAAGTAAGCCTTGCCACAATTGGCATCCTGTCGTGGATAGGCCTTGCCTATGCTTTTAAATTCCTATGGTCACCGCTGGTTGACAGGATTTATCCGCCGGTTTTGTCAAAACTTGGGCGGAGGCGCAGTTGGCTTTTACTGTGCCAGGTAGTGCTTGCGCTCACCTTTGTAGTTTTATCACGGATTGATCCCGTTGTATCTATCGGAACCTTTGCCATTATCGCGGTAATCGCTGCATTTTTCTCTGCTACACAAGATGTAGTGATTGATGCTTGGCGTATCGACGTTGCCGATCAAAATACGCCAGTGGATGTGCTTTCGACGATTTATCAGTTTGGATATCGTATCGCGGCACTCATCGGTGGAGCATTGGCATTGATTTTTGCCGCACGGGTAAGCTGGCCGACTGTCTATTTAGTTTTGGGATTGGTAATGGGGCTGACCGTAATTGCCACGATGATCGCACCAGATACAAAGGCATCAGAGGCAACAGAACGACAGACAAATGCGCTTGCAAAAGCAGGTGCAATTTTACCAAAATATAGGTCGATTGCGCTTGCCGTGGTAGGGATTTGCTGGGTTTGGGCAATCTACACGATTGGCGCATTCATGACAGTAATCCTCATGGCCTCGCCAGATGATCCAAATAAGCCTATTGCAGGCGATTTCGTCAAACATGTGGGGCCGTGGATCGTAATTGCCACGGTTATCATTCCTGCTGCAGTCGCCGCCACTATCAACTATTTGGCGTTAAAAAAGGATGGAATTCTAAAACAAGACTTACCTAGCGTTTCAGGATCACAGAAGTTTGTGGACCATATCTATTCGGCGCTCGTCGCGCCTTTGGCCGATATTGTAAAGCGATTGGGCTGGGGCTCGTTGATCGTTCTGTGCCTTATCCTGTCGTACCGGATTTGCGACTCCATCTGGGGACCATTTGCGTTTCCATTCTATTTAGAGGAACTCAAATATACCAATGATGAAGTGGCGTTTGCGTCAAAGATGTTCGGTGTGATCATGACCATTTTGGGGATAAGCGCAGGTGGGTTGATGCTTGTGTGGTTAGGTCGGATGCCGACTCTTGTCATCTGTGCGATTGTTGCGGCGTCAAGCAATCTGCTATATGCCGATCTGGCAAATGGTGGACATTATATAGACATGGTGGCCAACGGTCTTGGCATTAATGCCTTGGCCGAAAGCCTAGGTTATGATGCGCGAATGACGCGATTGCTGGTTGCGATTTCTGGAGAGAATATTGCAAGTGGAATGGCGGGTGCGGCGTTCATCGCCTATCTCTCTTCGATCACCAGCAAAGAATACAGTGCCGTGCAGTATGCATTACTTTCATCGCTAACCTTTCTTGTAGGATCGTTAGGCCGTGGGGCGTTAGGTGAGCAAATCGAGATAGTCGGCTATGCACCCGTATTTGTGTTCACCGCTGCAATTGGCGGCGTGGCTGTCATCTTCTCGCTGCTCGAATGGTGGCGGCAGTCGCGCTATGGGGATGGATCGGGTACTGTAGTGGATTGAGGTGCGTTAAGACGGCATCTCTGCATTGGCCCGTAAAACTTCGCCAGCGAGGTAGAGTGCGCCACAGATCAACACATTTACGGGTTCGCTCTTAGCAGCCAGTTGCCTCAGCGCAGCCGTGACATTGTCGACCGGTTCGGCAAATGGAGTGCCAAGGCCATCCCGCATCAAACCGCACAATTTCTCTGGATCGTGATACTCATGTCCAGGAATTGGCACCGCATGTAGCGATGCGATTTTGTGGGCAAAAGGTTTGAGGAAACCAAGCGCGTCCTTGTTCTTCAACATACCGATGATGACATGCACCGGCGGGCCGTTTTCCAATACCTTGGCAATTGCTGCGCCTGCGTCCGGGTTGTGGCCACCGTCCAGCCATACGGTCGACCCTTCGGGCAGCATATCGGTTAGCGGGCCTTTGCCGAGCAACTGCATCCGCGCTGGCCAACGCGTCCATTCCATCGCCGCGGAGAGTGTAGCTTCGGGAATATCGATGGCGTTTTGGTGGCGCAGCATTGCCACGGCTAGCGCCGCGTTGTCCACTTGATGCGCGCCGATCATGCGCGGGAGGGGCAAATTGAGTTTCCCCGCCTCATCGCGGTAATGGAGGCGGCCTTCGTAGGTGACCGCATCCCATGCCTCGCCGCGCGCGAGCAATTTGGCCCCGGCCAACGTTGCTTGAGTTGCGATAGTATTTGCCATCGACGCAGGATATTTTTGCGTCACCAACGGCACATCGGATTTGGCGATGCCTGCCTTTTCGAAGGCGATCCGGTCAAGCGGGGCGTCGGGTGTGCCTTCCTCGGGCGCGAGGAGGAAGGCTTCATGGTCGATGCCGAGTGACGCTATGCCGCAAATGGTGGGAGCGGCTAACACGTTGGTGGCATCAAGCCTGCCGCCAAGGCCGACCTCAATGACGCACGCATCGGCTGGCGTTCGTGCAAACGCGAGGAATGCGACGGCGGTGGTGACTTCAAAAAAGCTGGCCTCTAGCCCCTCGGCATGATCAAGGACTTCTGAGAGCAATGCGGCGAGGGGCGCATCGTCGATGAGCTTACCTCCAATGCGGATGCGCTCGTTGAAGCGCACGAGATGCGGGCTTGAATAGACATGCGCAGTTAACCCCGCTGCCTCGATAGCGCCGCGCAGGAAGGCGCAGGTTGAGCCTTTGCCGTTGGTACCGGAAACGTGGAAAACCGGCGGGAGGTCGTGGTGCGGATTACCGAGGCGTTCGAGCAACACCGTAATGCGCTCCAAGCCGAGAATATCACGGCCCGGCGACAGCATGGTCAACCGGTCGAGTTGGGCTTGGACGGCTCGGTCGGTGGAAAGAGCAAAATCAGCCACCCAATGCTCCTTTGTCATCTTCGCTTTCAAGGGTGATAGTCAGCAAGTGACAGTCACCGGGCTCCGGCTTAACACAAGTGACTGTCACCTGCTGACTGTCACTCCATGACACA
>JANLRW010000392.1:0-1566 GCA_031361925.1 Sphingomonadales bacterium | reverse complement strand
TGATGAAAAAAGTAATCGCGAACATCGCACCGAAGGCGGCCACCGATGGCGGGCGTGCGGCGAAAAACAGGCTGCTGGTGCCGACGACCATGAAGGTCAAGGGCAGCGCAATCAGCGCCGCGATCAGGGGCATTTCGAGCGACGGTCTCGCGCGTAACCGCCCCCATTTCTCCGCAGCCTCCGAAACGCCCAGCCCGATCATCGCGCCTGAGAGCATCAATATCTGCCAATAGGCCAGCCGCTTCAGGAAAGGCAGTTCGCCCGTTTCAAGCGCGCCGACGAAGGTGAGCAGCAGGCCGACAATCGCCGCGATTACGAACCCGCGTTTGTGCCGTGCGCCGAAACTCGCCTCCTTTGGCGAAAGCGGGGCTGCCACTCGCGCATCGTGAACGGCATTATCGGTCATATCACGAAGCAATCCCTGTCTTTCACGTATCCGGCGTTGAGCGCTTTTGCCTTCCCCGCCATTGGTTGTTCATCCCTAGCAAACAACCAAACAGGAGCAAGTGACATGAACAATTTGAAATCCATAATGACCACGCTGGCGATGGCAGCCGCGTCATTCTCGGCAGCAGCCGTGGCGCAGAATGCAAGCAGCAGCCTGTCGGTCAGTTTCACCGGCATCGAAGAAAAAGAAGGCGCGGTGATGGGCGTGCTGTTCGATAGCGAGGCAGCTTATGACGGCAAGGGCGCTCCGGTGCGCACCATTTTCGTTACCGCCGATAAGGCCGAAGTTGCAACAATGCTCGACGGACTTGCGCCGGGCACTTACGCAATCAAGCTGTTCCATGACATTGACGGCGATGGCAAAATGGGCACCAACCCTTATGGCATGCCGACCGAGCCATTCGCCTTTTCGAACAACGCGCAAAGCAATATGGGTCCGGCGAAATGGGCCGATGCCAAGTTCGAGGTGAAGGTCGGCGCAAACGCGCACAGCATCACCATCCAGTAATCCAGAACGACCGGAGCAAGCGCCATGACCGATTTCAACCGCCGCCAATTTATCGGAACCGGTCTGCTCGCCGGGGCCGCGATTATTACGCCGGATATGGCACTTGCCGGGGCTAGTCCTGCTGGCTGGGCATTGGGCGTGGCAGACGTTGAGACTGATGTGCCGCAAGAGACATTGGCTTTGGTGTCGGGCAAGGTTCCGGCGAGCCTGAACACCACGCTCTACCGCAATGGCCCTGCCAAATTCCGGCGCGGCGAGAGCGCGGCGGGGCATTGGTTCGACGGTGACGGGCTGGTGCGCAAATTCCGGCTGCGGGACGGCAAGGCGACGCTGGCGGCGCGCTTTGTCGATACGCCCAAGCGGCGGTTGGAAACGAAGCTCGTCGCCATTGTGCAACCAGGCTTTGGTTCAGCGCGCAGGGCAGGCGCGGTGGTCAATGGGCCGGACGATACGAATGCCGCGAATACCAGCGTGCTGATGTCCGGCGGGCAGTTGCTGGCTTTATGGGAGGGCGGGTCGCCGGTGATGATGGACCCCGAAACGCTGGAGACGAAGGGCTTCAAAACATACCGCCACGACCTCAAGCAAATGCCGTTCCTCGCCCATCCGCG
>JANLRW010000384.1:0-3920 GCA_031361925.1 Sphingomonadales bacterium | reverse complement strand
ATTGCCCATGACAATGCAGTCGCGGTTGTTTCATGACCGGCAACATAAAACGTTATCGCATTATCGACGGCGAGCAAATCCGCTTCGTCACCGGGCAAGCCGGCGTGCAATGCGCGTATCAATCCGCCAAAAAAATCGTCGCCGCCACCGTCGGGACCACGTTCATGGACCAACGCCGTCAGCGTCTCGCGCAGATAATGCCGCGAACGGCGAGCGCGAACCATGCTCGGGCTAGGGTCCATTTCGCCAAGCCCGAGCATCGCCAACAATCGTGGTTGTCCACCTGCCGATATCACATTGTCGATATGCTTGGCCGCTTCCTTTGATGCCAGTCGCTTGTCTCCGGAAAACAGCGTGTTAGCGATAATTGCCATTGTTGTTTCAGTGGCTATGTTTGACATATCGATGCGGATCTTGGCTTTTGGCCAATTGCTAATGTTCAGCACAGTGGCATCCGCCATTTTCTTTGCCATAGCTGCGACGGCATTCGGCGCAAAAGTTGGCGCAACAATTTTGCGTTGCTTGCGCCAGTCATCGCCAGATGCACTGAGCAGGCCATTGCCAATCAACGGTTTCAATATCTGTTGTGTAAGGCGTGGACGGACGTAATGACTGGCACCATCGAGCAGTATTTTGCCGATCATATCCGGCGAATTGACGATATGCAGCCGGAGATGGAGAAATTTTCCGGTATGATACAGACTGTCAAATACGGGATCGGAAATGCCGTAAACAACGCTGCGCAAGCGCTCGCCAAACAGGCCTTTCCAAGAAGGCACCCAGTCGTTGGAACGCGGCGGTTGGGCAGGGGTGAAACTTGCAGCAGTCGCCATAAAGCTCTCCTAGGCGAGAACTCCTAGCTCCGAACTTCTGGCACGCCAAATGCAACCTGATTGCTACTAGTTTTGCAGTATGCAACTCAGCGGTTACAAAAGATTGCGCAGCCTGTTGTTATTCATAGGCCGGAGCCGATTTAACCGCTTCACTGCCCTTGGTTTACAGGCATGGAATCGGCAGGTGCCAGTTGCTCTGGCGAAGCAATTGCTGCGTTGACTTCGGATGGTTGGCTTTGTGTATTTACATCATTGTTCGGACTGGAGTTGTCATCGCCACCGGCCAAAGGTTTGCCGTCGATGGTCGGTTCACCAAATGTGAATGGCTCGTCTTCTTCCGGGTCGTCGACAGGTTCCGCCTCTTCGATTTCGGCATCGGCATTCTGAATAGTTGGCGTGGTAACGGCGGGCGCTGCCTCCGCTGCAACCGGGGCTTTCGCGGGTGGAGTCACGTTGGTTGGTGCCAGAAATGCCAGCAATCCTGCGATGCTTAGTACACCGATCAACAGCTTTAACGCATTGTCCATTTTTAATCCCGATTAGTTTGAACAAGCACTATATTCGTTGGCCGTTAAGATAATATTATCGTTAATCCGCCGCACCAGAAAAAAGCCGTCGGCATCGCGGCCGACGGCTTAGGTGTTTTCCTCCCCAGGAAAACGTCGATTACTTGGGCGCAGCACTACCAAGGCGGTGATAAAGCTGAGCGAATTTTTTGGATTCGGGCGTATCTTCGATAACGGTCAGATAATGGGCGACCGCTTCGCGCAATAGCCTAAAATCCTCGTTGGACAGAACTGCCCGCGAACGCGCTGGCTCCGGCATAGCGATTTCTCCTCAGCCAAACTGGTTCATGGTGTTATGGGCGCCGCCGGCTTTCAATGCGGCTTCACCGGCAAAATATTCCTTATGATCATCACCAATGTCAGAGCCCGACATGTTCTGATGCTTCACACAAGCAATGCCTTGGCGAATTTCCTGACGTTGGACCCCCAGCACATAACCCAACATCCCCGCCTCGCCAAAATATTCCTTGGCCAGATTGTCAGTCGATAGGGCTGCCGTATGATAGGTTGGCAACGTGATCAGATGGTGAAAAATGCCTGCTCGTTTTGCTCCATCGGCTTGAAAAGTGCGAATGCGCTTGTCTGCCTGTTCGGCAAGCTCGGTGCCATCATATTTTATGCTCATCAAATCGGCACGGTCATATTCGGCCACGTCCAGCCCTTCGGCTTTCATTGCGTCATAGACTTGCTGGCGGAAGTTCAAAGTCCAGTTGAACGATGGTGAGTTGTTGTAGACCAGCTTTGCATTCGGCACGACTTCACGAATACGGTCCATCATGCCTGCAATCTGTTCGACGTGCGGCTTTTCGGTTTCGATCCACAGCAGGTCTGCGCCATTCTGAAGCGAGGTGATGCTGTCGAGTACGCAGCGGTCTTCGCCCGTGCCCTCGCGGAACTGGAACAGGTTGGACGGCAAGCGCTTTGGACGCATCATCTTGCGGTCGCGGTTGATGATGACGTCACCGTTGCGCGCGGTTGCCGGGTCGATTTCTTCGCAATCGAGAAAGGCATTATATTGGTCGCCAATGTCGCCGGGTTCATTCGACACCGCGATTTGCTTGGTCAAGCCCGCGCCCAGCGAGTCGGTGCGCGTGACGATGATGCCGTCCTCGACGCCAAGTTCGAGAAACGCATAACGGCAGGCACGGATTTTCGCGAGGAAGTCCTCGTGAGGCACGGTAACCTTGCCATCTTGGTGGCCGCACTGCTTTTCGTCGGAAACTTGGTTCTCGATTTGCAGGGCACACGCGCCCGCTTCGATCATTTTCTTGGCAAGAAGATAGGTTGCCTCCGCGTTGCCGAAGCCGGCGTCGATGTCGGCGATGATCGGCACAACATGCGTTTGGAAATTTTCGACCTGATCGAGCAATGCCTTTTCTTTGGCTGTGTCACCCGCCAACCGCGCAGCATCGATGCTGCGGAAGAGAAGGCTCAGTTCGCGGGCATCGGCTTGGCGAAGGAAGGTGTAGAGTTCCTCGATCAGCGCTGGAACGCTGGTTTTTTCGTGCATCGACTGGTCGGGCAGCGGGCCAAAATCGGAACGCAATGCGGCTACCATCCAGCCAGAAAGATAGAGATATTTGCGGCTAGTGGTGCCGAAATGCTTTTTGATCGCGATCATTTTCTGCTGGGCGATGAAGCCGTGCCAGCAACCGAGCGACTGGGTATATTGCGAACTGTCAGCATCGTAGGCTGCCATATCTTCGCGCATGATTTTTGCGGTGTAGCGGGCGATATCGAGGCCGGTTTGAAAGCGGTTCTGCAGCCGCATCCGGGCGACGGCCTCGGGGCTGATACCGTCCCATGCGCCGGATTTGCTGCCAATGAGCTTTCCGGTGCCATCAATGTGGTTTTGGTAAGACATTTACAAATCCTTTGGGGAGACTGTGTTTCTAGCTCGAAATTGCCGGAAGTTGTGCGTGAAGGCTAGTCATTATTGTCATTTTTGATGTGTGGGCGTCGCACAAATTGCGTTAATTCTTGTCATATTGTAAATTATATGACAAAGTTGGCTGATGGAACAAAAGCTTTATGCAGGGCACGCAGTGCGGCGGATCAGGCGGGCTAACGGCCTTACTCAAGCCAATATGGCGGGCGCGCTGGAGGTCTCGCCGTCTTACCTGAACCTGATAGAGCGCAACCAGCGGCCGCTGACCGCCGCTTTGCTGCTCAAACTCGCCGAGCGTTACGACTTCGACCCGCGTACGTTGACCGGTGCTACACCCGGCGGCGGGGTCGAGGCGATCCGCCGCCGCCTAACCGACCCGATGTTCGCTGTCCTCAATATCGACCGCGCTCAAGTCGAGGAATGGATCGCCGCCAGCCCCGATGCTGCAGAGGCATTCGCGCGCGCATTCGACCGGCTGTCGGGCGGCGCGCACGGAGCCACCGGCCCTGCAAATATCGAACCCGAAACCATCGCAGCACTGCGCCGCGAAATCGAGCGCTGGCGCAACCACTTCGCCGATCTGGACGCGCAAGCCGAAACGCTCTCCGACGAACTGCGCATCGCCAGCAACGA
>JANLRW010000381.1:0-1668 GCA_031361925.1 Sphingomonadales bacterium | reverse complement strand
ACAAAACCACCACCGCCTTGGCCCCTCGCAGGGCGGCCTCGGTCACCTCGTCATAAGCCTCGCCCGAACGCAAAGCGGTGTCCCACCAGACGGTGAGGCCTGCGTCCGCAAACGCAGCGGCAAAACGCTTCGCCGTCGCGGCGTCCTCGCGGTTGTAGGAAAGGAAGATGTCGGGGCTTTGGGTCACGCCCCATTCATAAAGCCAAATAGATGACCTGCAACCTCTCGCTTCGGTATCTCCTCCGCGAAGTTCAGGGATCGTCGCTCATCACCGCCGGTTTTTCCAATACGCAAAAACTGCCGCCTGCAACCTCGCGACGTGCGCCTGCGCTGCGGGTCCGGTCCACGGCCCGTGATAATCGGTCCGTCCGGTCCACCAGCCCTGCCCCGGCAACCCGTCGCCCTCGCGCACCACCAGCACGGCGAGCGCAGGCGCGTCTTCGGCAGCGGTCAGCTGGTCGATCTTGTCGAGCGTCTTGCACACCGCACGCATCTTGGGGCGCGTGAAACGAAACCCTAGGTTGAGCAGCAATTCCGAGTAACTGATCGGTCGCCCTTCCCTCGCGCATTGCTCCAGCATCTTCTTGATCCGCGCGACGTCGTGCAGCGCGGATATGTCCGCCGCCGGGTCGCTCAGGAAATCTTCAAGGACGGGGTCCAATATCGCTCCTACCGATAGTTTTTAGCCAGTTCGCCGATGATATCATGAAATTCAGCTATAACCTCGTCGATGATCTGCTTCGCCGGTTTCACCTCGTCAATGCGCCCAGCGACCTGACCCGACAGCGCAATCGCCGCCTCCATGTCGCCGCCGAAATACAGGTCGAGCACGCCGCGCATTTCGCTCATGATATTCTCGCTCGGTTCGCGGTCGAGCTTGGTCGTGCGCTCAGTGCGCAGCGCGCGCAAAGCAGGGCCAGGGCCGTGGCGGTTGAGGAACAACGTGTCGGTTTCTTTCGCGTTCAAGATCGCATCTTTCCAGTTCTGGTGAACGGGCGATTCCGCCGCACTGACCATGCGCGTGCCCATCTGGATGCCCTCTGCGCCCAATGCAAATGCCGCCGCCATCGACCGGCCGCAGACCATACCGCCCGCCGCGATAATCGGCACCTCGACTTTACTGCGGATCAGCGGCAGCAGCACCATCAGCGCGACATCATTGGGATTCTTGAACCCGCCGCCCTCTCCGCCTTCGACCACAAGACCGTCAACGCCGGCGGCAATGGCTTTCAGCGCGCCCGCGAGTGTTGGCACGACGTGAAATACCGTTAGCCCGGCTGCCTTGAGCGGCCCGCAATATTTGTTCGGATCGCCCGCCGAAGTGGTGACGAATTTAACCCCCTGATCAACGACAAAGTCAACAATGCCGGGGTCGCGGACGAAGGCCTGCGCGATATTCACGCCGAATGGCTTGGTCGTAAGTTCGCGCATTTTAACGATTTCGGCGCGCACTTCTTCGAGTTGCCCCGATGAAGTTTCGATGATCCCCATGCCGCCCGCATTAGATACCGCCGACGCCAATTGCGCTCGGGCAATCCAGCCCATCGGGGCTTGGACGATGGGATATTCGACGCCGAGCATTTCGGTGATGCGGTTTTTGATTGGCTGCACTTATGTCTCTCCCTGACTTAGCGTCAGGCATAGGACATAATTGCACGGTTATCCAAG
>JANLRW010000442.1:0-1807 GCA_031361925.1 Sphingomonadales bacterium | reverse complement strand
TGCGGGCTGGTCGTAAAGCCGATCTGGTTGTTGATGATGAAATGGATGCAGCCACCCGTGTTATACCCGCGAACGCCGGAGAAGCCGAGGCATTCCCAGACGATCCCCTGGCCCGCAAACGCGGCGTCACCATGCAGCAGCACGGGCAGGACTTGCACATGATCCTCCAGATCGCCCCGGTCAGTCTGGATCGCGCGTGCTTTGCCCAAGACGACGGGGTCGGCGGCTTCCAAGTGCGACGGATTGGGAACGAGGCTCATGTGCACCTTGATCCCGTCGAACTCGCGATCGGTGCTGGTGCCGAGATGATATTTGACATCGCCCGATCCGCCGACATCGTCAGGGTTGGCGCTGCCGCCCGAAAATTCGTGGAATATCACGCGGTAGGGTTTGGCCATGACGTTGGCGAGCATGTTGAGGCGGCCGCGGTGCGCCATCCCGTAAACGATTTCGCGCACGCCCATCGCGCCGCCATATTTGATGATGCTCTCAAGCGCGGGGATCATCGCTTCGCCGCCGTCGAGGCCGAAGCGCTTCGTCCCGACATATTTCTTGCCGAGGAAGCGCTCCCATTGCTCGGCTTCGATCACTTTGGCGAGGATGGCCTTTTTGCCCTCGGGGCTGAAGGCGATGGCGGCGTCCTTGCCTTCCATACGCTCCTGCAAAAAACGCCGTTCTTCGACGTCGCTGATGTGCATATATTCGAGGCCGACATTGCCGCAATAATTGGCGCGCAGCGTGGCGACCAGTTCGCGGATGCTGCCCCATTCATAGCCCAACGCCCCGCCGAGATAGATTTTGCGGTCAAGATCGGTTTCGGTAAAGCCGTGATATTCGGGCGTCAGGTCGGCGGGCAAATCGGTCTTGGTCAGGCCCAGTGGATCGAGATTGGCCGCCAAATGCCCGCGCACACGATAGGTGCGGATGAGCATCATGGCCTTGATCGAATCCGATGCGGCCTTGACGAGATCGGTTTCGGCGACGGGCGCACCCGTTTTTGCGACGGCTTTCTTGATCTCGACCGCCATCTGCGTCGGGTCGAGCGCCGCGGTCAGGTCGTCATTGACCAGCGGCGACCAGTTGGGCCGCGCCCATGACGGTCCGGCTTCATGTTCGGTTTCGAAATTCTGGTTCTCGAGTCCCATTCAAACCTCCGTGCTCCTACGAAGGCAGGAGCCCTGGCGTCCAGAACTCCTGCTTTCGCAGGAGCACCGGACTACCCGTTCAACAAAGCCTTCAGCGTCACCCCTAGTTCGGATGGCGACGGCGAAACTTTAATCCCTGCCGCTTCCATCGCCGCTATCTTGTCTTCGGCACCGCCTTTGCCGCCCGAAACGATGGCACCGGCATGGCCCATCCGCCGTCCCGGCGGTGCCGTCAGGCCCGCGATGAACCCAACCATCGGCTTCTTCCGCCCGCGCTTGGCTTCGTCGATCAGGAATTGCGCGCCTTGTTCCTCGGCATCGCCGCCGATTTCGCCGATCATGATGATCGATTGCGTCGCCTCGTCGGCCATGAACAGTTCGAGGACATCGACAAAGTTCGTGCCATTGACCGGATCGCCGCCGATGCCGACCGCAGTGGTCTGACCGAGCCCTTCGGCGGTCGTCTGGAACACTGCTTCATAGGTCAGCGTGCCTGAGCGCGACACGACGCCGACCGAACCTTTCGAGAAGATGCTGCCCGGCATGATGCCGATCTTGCATTCGCCGGGGGTGAGCACGCCGGGGCAGTTCGGCCCGATCAGCCGTGATTTGGAGCCGGAAAGCGCACGCTTGACCTTGACCATGTCGAGCACCGGAATGCC
>JANLRW010000327.1:0-2672 GCA_031361925.1 Sphingomonadales bacterium | reverse complement strand
TCAGATAATCCCGCCGCCGATGAACAGGCGAAATGCGCAGATCGCCATGACCACGAGGCAAAAGTTTCGGCCGGAGTTTTTGTCAGAGGCAAAGCCAAACACCGCGCCGACACCGGCAATCAATATAATCAGCCAGTTGAGCCAGCCAAGCAGCGGAATGAAGCCAATAACGGCGAGGATGAGGGCGATGAGTCCGAAAAGAAACGCGATGATATTTGCCATAAGGCTGGTGTAACGGCGCAAGGGGAGTGCTGGCAAGCAACAATTTTCGTGCACCCCATCGCCGCCCCGCCACGCTTCAACTTTTCTTCGCGGCGTGATGCAACCATTGTTCAGCTTGGCGCGTTTAACGGGTACGAGGTTCAAAATTTTAGGAGAATATCCGTGAAGAAGACATTTCTGGCATTGGCCGCTGCCACATTGATTGTGCCCGGCGTTGCGCTTGCTGAATCGCCGTTTAACGCCTCGAATTCGCTTGAAACTAAGACATCAAGCTTTTCCGGTAATAAAAAACAACGCGCCTATGACCGTGGTTACGAAGAAGGTCGCCGCGATTCGCAAGCGGTGAATTCGAACACGCGCATCTGGCGGGGCAGCGACGGGCGCAACTACTGCAGGCGCAGCGATGGCACCACTGGCCTTGTGATCGGTGCAGCCGCTGGCGGCGTTGCCGGTAACGTTATCGCAGGCCGCGGAGACAAGACTGTAGGCACGATCATCGGAGCCGCTGGTGGCGCGCTGCTTGGTCGTCACGTCGACCGACGAAATGCGCGCTGCAGGTAATAGTTCAACCCGGTAGGTTCCCCCTCCCCCTGCCGGTTGCTTAGGGCACCATTCTGCTAAAGCTGGATGGTGCCCTTTTTCTTGTTTTGCGCAAGACCCCGCCGCATAAGCGCCGCTCAAAATCGCCACTGGGGGCAGTGACATGAGCAACGGACCATATTTGATGACCGAGCGGCTGATCCTGCGTCCGCCGTCGGCCGAAGATCTCGACGGTTGGGCAGCATTTTGCGCCGATCCAGAATCCAACCGGTTTTTAGGCGGGGCCAAAAGCCGCGCAGAGGCGTGGCGGATGTTATGCGCGATGTCTGGTGCGTGGACAATTCGCGGCTTTGCCATGTTTTCGATGATCCGGCGTGACACCGGCGAATGGATTGGCCGCACCGGTCCGTGGCAACCCGAAGGCTGGCCCGGCACCGAAGTGGGCTGGGGTATATTGCGTGCGCAAGAGGGCAAGGGCTTTGCTCAAGAAGCGGCCATCGCCAGTATTGACTATGCGTTCGACGTGCTTGGCTGGACCGATGTCATCCATACGATTGATCCCGAAAACGCTGGATCAATTGCGCTTGCGCAACGTCTGGGTTCGGTCAACCACGGACCAACGCGTTTGCCGGAACCGTTTACCGACGTCCGGGTCGATGCGTATGGCCAAAGCAAAGCGCAGTGGGCTGCCAACAAGGCAGCCCTGGCCTAAATTCAAATCGAGCCGTCGCCGAACTGGATGAAATCAACCGCGCCGTCGGTAGTGCCGCAGGTGAAGTTGCGATCTTCGCCACCGCTAAGTTCGCCTTCGACCCGCCAGCCATTACCATCGCGGGTGACCGAACGGATTTCGTCAACCCGCGCCGATCCACGCTCCGCCGCTGACGAGCAGGTTTCCACTGCGGTGCCAACGTCATTGCCGCGACTACCGCTTTCGGCGCGGCGGTTATCTTGCGGATAATTATCGGTGGGATAACGATCAGACGTTCGGTTGCGTTCACTGCTTTTGCTCGCGGCATCGGCGACAATGGCGATACCGGCAAGGATCGCAATGCCAGCCAGAATATCGCCACCATCGACGCGGTCGCGGTGGCGATAACGGTTGCGGTTCCAACCATTATACTCACCCGACGCTGTTAGCACAGTCTTGCCCTGCTCGAGCGAAACCGCCGCCATTGCCGGTGTCACCGATGTTGCCAATATCGCGGCCGTCGCGGCAGCCAGCGCAGTTTTACGAAAAGTCCCCATGTCTTGCCTCCTGTTGCGGGGGGATAAGCCCCATGTTTCCAATATTAAATGGTCCAGCCTGTCGCCAGGCTGAACCTTTTTCTGTTATCGCCGACACCTTAGCGCCACTGATCAAGACCGCGATAGTCGATGTCGACCACTCGTCCGCGCTCAACGTAGCAGGTGAACCGGCCCTTGTCGTAACCACGGGCATAGCCGCCGCCATAGCCGTAGCGATTGTCACCATATCGGTCATCGCGGTCGTAACGGTTATAACCACGGTCCTGCCCGCGCCAGCCGTCCTGCACCACCAACTTACCGCTGATGCGGTAGCCATTGTAGGTGCGTTGGATATCGCGGATTTCGGTGACGTCCGACCGTGCATAACGGTTCGCGCGGGTCTCAACAGCATTGACGCATTGGTTGACCGCAGCACGGCCTCCGCCATACCGATTGTTGCCTCCATAGCCGCTTCTGCCATTGTCATAGCCGTCACGGTCGTAGCTGCGGTCGTCATAGCGGCCATCATTGTAGCGGCCATCGTCATAGCGGCTGTCGCGGTTGTTATCCGATGACGCGATCACGGCAGCAAGGCCGCCCAGGATCACTGCACCCGCAATAACTTCGCCCGCGCTGATATTGTCACGGTCATACCGGTCGCGCGCGATTGCGGGGGCAGATAC
>JANLRW010000316.1:0-4004 GCA_031361925.1 Sphingomonadales bacterium | reverse complement strand
CGCCATTTCGACAAAATAATTCCAGTCGGCCTGATGCCGCGGGTTGCTCGTTTCAAACAGCAAAGCGGCGGGCTTGGCCGCCATCAACGTCGGCAGGATCACCCCCATCTCGACATCGCAGCAATGCGGGCCTTCATAATTGCCCCAGCAGACATGCATTCGCACCCGGTCGGCAGGCACATTGCGTAGCGCATGGTTCAGCGCCTCGACATGACCCCCGATCAGGGTCAGATACTCGGCGTCGCTGCGGTCCTTGTACATCATGTGCCGCCCAAGGCCCAAGTCTGGACTATCGAGTTGCAGGTAAAGCCCGGCAGCGACAATCGCCTCATATTCCGGCCGCATCGCCTCGGCCAGCGCCTCTAGATAGGCGTCCTGCGTCGGGTAGTGCTCATTAGGCTGGAACAGTGCAATGACGCCAGGTGAGGCCGAATTCATGAATCCGCCGGTGGGTTGATGCGCGGCCAGTGCCGCTGCCATATGGGCGAGATCATCTTCGAGCGGCGCGAGCGTTTTCCGTGCGACCGGCCCGACACATTTCGGGCGGCGATAAGTGGGCGTGCCGCCGCCTTTCGATTGCCGTTCCAAAAAGCTCGGGAACATCTCAAGGTCTTTAGGCGCGCTGCGCGGGCTATCGCCATCAAAGCCGGTGATGCGGTCCTTGATATAGGTCGCATAGCTGATCTTCGACATTTCGCCGTCGGAAACAAGATCAACACCGCTTTCGACCTGGCGTTTGACGGCGTCGTCAACCGCTGCGCCAATCACGCTTGAAAATTCAGCGGCGTCAACCGCCTCACCGCGTTCTTGTGCGAAAACCAGATCGGTCACCGCCGCAGAACGCGGCAGCGATCCGACATGCGTGGTCAATATACGGTCAGCCATCAGGCAAATTCCCCCTCATTTTTGGTAAGCCAATGTTTGATTGCTGCGGCAAATGGATGCGGCGCTTCGAGCGGAAGCATATGGCCAGCCTCAGCTATTTCTTGGAAATCAGCGCCGTGTGTCAGCGCCGCCCACCGCCGGTGCCACGCGGGCGGGCAGAGCGTATCTTCGCTCCCGCATAGGTAAAGCACAGGGATTTTCAGCGCCGCGATTTCCCGGCACCGATCCTCGCGAAGTCGCAACGCTTCGCTTTGGCGGATGAAAACTTGCGCGCCCAAGCGCAGTCCCATATCGCGCAGCAGATCAAGCAGCGCGTGATCGTCGCGGTTCTTCTCGCCCAGATAATTGGGCTTCAGTTCCTCAACCAAAACCCGCTCCAACCCGCCCGCGCGCACCTCGGCTTGCTGGAGCGGTCGGTGCGCAGCGCGTTCGGGCAGATCGGCGGTGGCATTGTATCCTGCTAGCACCAGCCCTGCGATCCGGTCCGGTGCCTGCACCGCCATCTCCACCGCGACGATGGCACCCAGCGAAAAGCCGGTGGGAAGCAACATGCCGGTGGTCCCCGACAGCGCTCTTTGCGCCATTGCGTCTATGCTGTCATCGCGCGTTAGATCAGCATCGATTGCGCCGGGCAGCACCGCTCGCACTTCGGCACTCCACAGCCGTGCGTCGCACATATTGCCGGGCAGCAGAACTGGAGTTGGCGGCATTATCCCAGCCGCGCCGAGCTGCCTGGTAGTAACTCGCCCGCGAACAATCGCTGCTCGGGTGACAGTTCTGGCCGTTCGATCCTTTCGAGCAGCATCGCGACCGCCGCTTCAGTCATGCGCCGCACCGGCTGGCGGATTGTGGTTACTTGATAGGCAAGCCATGTTGCCGGACCGACACCGTCGAACCCGACCACCGAAAGATCTTGCGGCACTTCGATACCGAAATTGATCCGCGCGCTGTCAATCGCGCCAATCGCCATCAGGTCGTTGGCACAAATGAGGGCGTCCATTTTGCCGTCGGTCATCCGCATCAGTTCCTTGAGCGCCGCGTCGCCGCTGGCATAATCGAAATTGCCGCGCACGATCAGGCACTCACGCCCCAATTGCTGCAACCGCCGCCGCGCCGCCTCGACACGTTCTTCGCCGACGTAGCTGTCTGCTGGTCCCGCAATAACGCCGAAGACATAATGCTCGCCCTCGACCAAGGCCTCGACCAGCGCATGTTCGCCGCTGACCGAATCGCAACACACACTGGCGACTGGCACGCCCTCGCCGATGCGGTTATACAGCACGACTGGCACGCCCCGGTCGGCGAAGGCGGCTAGTTGTTCGGGGTGGAGCCGGGCGGCCACAATCGCCCCGTCAACGCGGTACCGCCAGACCTGATCGAGAACCTCGTCAACATCCGATTCCGCCGCAAGCGAGAACAGCAAAACGCGAATTCCCTGCGCCGACAGACGCTGTGTTAACTCGGCCAATACTTCGGGATAATAGAGGTTGGTCAGGTTCGAAATGATAATTGCGACAAGGTTGGAGCGACGCGTAATCAGCCCTTGGGCGATGGCGTTGGGATAATAATTCAGCTCGCGCGCAGCGGCGAGGATCTTCTCGCGTGTGCGCGGCGCAACCGACGCGCCCTGCTTGAAACAGCGCGATACTGCCGATTGCGACACCCCGGCGTGCCGCGCAACATCATAAGACGTGGCGCGGCCGCCCGATGTTCCCGCAGACTGGGACGCCTCAGGCTGCTTCTTTGCGGCCATAGCGGCGGACCCTTATATCGGCCTGTTCTTTATGTCCGGCGAAACCCTCAATCGCGCACAGCCGCGAGCAATATTCCCCAATCATCACGCTTGCCTCATCGGTTAGCACCCGCTGGTAGGTGCAGGTCTTGATGAACTTGCCCACCCAAAGCCCGCCCGTAAAGCGCGCATTTTTCCGCGTCGGCAACGTGTGGTTGGTGCCGATGACCTTGTCGCCGTAACTGACATTGGTGCGGTGACCCAGGAAAAGCGCGCCGTAATTGGTCATATTATGCAGAAAATAGTCGGGGTCTTTGGTCATCACCTGCACATGCTCCGACGCGATATCATCGGCGATCTGGACCATTTCCTCATAGCTGTCGGCGACGATCACCTGACCATAATCGGCCCACGCTTTTGACGCGATGGGGGCGGTTGGCAGGATCGTAAGCTGACGCTCAATCTCGGCCATCGTGTCCCGCGCAAGCTTCTCTGAATTGGTGAGGAGTATCGCAGGTGAGTTCGGCCCATGCTCGGCTTGCCCTAACAGGTCAGCGGCGCAGAGTTCGCCGTCCACGGTGTCGTCGGCAATCACGAGCGTCTCGGTCGGACCGGCGAGCAAGTCGATACCGATCCGGCCAAACAGCTGCCGCTTGGCCTCGGCAACATAGGCGTTGCCCGGGCCAACGATCATATCGACCGCCTCTATGCTCTGCGTCCCAAGCGCCATAGCGGCGACGGCTTGCACCCCGCCGACGCATAGGATTTCGTCTGCGCCTGCCATGTGCATTGCCACCACGATCGCCGGGTTGGGCCGCCCTTCGAATGGCGGCGCGACCGAAATTATGCGTTGCACGCCTGCGACTTTAGCCGTCACCACGCTCATATGCGCAGAGGCAACCAGTGGATATTTCCCGCCAGGCACATAGCAACCGACGCTGTTCACCGGCAGGTTTTTGTGACCCAAGATAACGCCGGGCAAGGTCTCGACCTCGACATCCTTTAACGCATCGCGCTGGATCTGCGCAAAGCCGCGCACCTGCGCCTGCGCAAACCGGATATCTTCGATAGTTTGCGGCGCAAGTGCTGCATAAGCAGCATCAATGTCAGCTTGCGACAGGCGGAAATCGGCGGGTGCCCAATTGTCGAATTTCAGCGACCAATCGCGCACCGCGTCATCACCGCGCTTTTTGATATCGGCGATGATCTCCTCGACAGTGCTTCGAACCTGCGCATCGGCTTCTGCTGCTGCGTCTTCGGTTATGCCGGTTTTCAGATAGCGGGCCATATACTCTCCCTGGGCGCTTTGAATCAGTGTTATTGTCGGCTAGGCTAGAACAAATGACTTCGAATGCAAAGAGGATAGAATGACCGTGCAGCCATTACC
>JANLRW010000305.1:0-8245 GCA_031361925.1 Sphingomonadales bacterium | reverse complement strand
TTGCCCCGCCTGGACGAGCAAGCGGAATGCGGCGAGGCGATGCTCTTGGGCAAGTGCACCCAAGGCGCGAATGGTGATTTCTGCGTCCATTTCATACTCCAATGATTCGATAAATATCGAAATATAGAATTATCAAATGGTGTCAAATATAAATCGGCAAGCTGACTGAAATCTACCCCTCCGGCAAAACCCGCGGTCGGTGGTTTTCGTCCAGCGCGACGAAGGTAAACAGCCCCTCGGTCACCCTCACCTCCTCTTGGCCCCGCGCGCGCGTCGCGATCACTTCGACGCGGACGACCATCGAGGTTCGCCCTCGCCGCTCCAAGGATGCATAGACCGAGATAATGTCACGCAGCAGGATTGGCGCGATGAATTCCATCTTTTCGATAGCGACTGTCGCGCATGCGCCTTGCGCCACGCGGCCAGCGACGATGCCGCCCGCTTGATCCATCACGCCCAATACCCATCCGCCAAAGATATGGCCGTTGGCGTTGATATCGGCAGGCCCCGGCACCACGCGCAACACCGGATCGTTGCGTTTGGGCAGGTTGCGTATTGTTTCAGTCACGGTCGGCCTCGTCTTCAAATGGGTCTTTGATCGCTTCGTCGTGCCCGGAGCCGCTCGACAGAAACACCAGCCCCATCAACGAGGCGGTCAGCATCATCGACACAATGATCGCCAGCGCCGGAGCGATGAAGAAATGGATCGAAAGAAACCCGTATTTCCACCAGAATGCGAATAATACGACCGCCGTAACCACCACGGTCACTACCACCATCCAGCGCATCAATCGCCAGTAGCGCGCCCATGCAAAGCCGCTATACTCAGGATCATCAAGGCGCGAATGGCGAGTCATATATTCTCCTGCGCGGCCTGTATGCTATAAGCCTGACAAGGGAAAGCGATAGAGGAGCGAGCGATGACGATAGCGGCAATTATCGGCGACGGCCATGATGTCTTTACCGCACGGCAGGGCGAAAGCGTTGGCGAAGTGGTCACAAGACTGGCCGAACACCGCATCGGCGCATTGCCCGTGGTCGATGGCGACTTGGTCGTCGGCATCTTTTCCGAACGCGATATCGTCTACGGCGTGGCCAAGCACGGTGCGTCTTTTCTGGCCAAAACCGTTGGCGAGGTCATGACCTCGCCTGCGATTACGGTCACCAGCGACACCGCGATATTGTCCGCTTTGTCGATGATGACAAAGCGCCGCATCCGGCATCTGCCCGTGATCGAAGGAGACCGGTTGACCGGATTTGTCTCGATCGGCGACCTCGTCAAACACCGCATCGAAAAGATCGAGGCCGAAGCCGCCGCGATGCGTGATTATATCAGCATGGCGTAAAAGGAATTCCCCCATGTCCAAGATAGATTTCTACACCAACCCGATGTCGCGCGGCCAGATTGCACGCTGGGCACTGCACGAGGCGGGTGCTGAATATGATCAGCATCTGCTCGAATATGGCACGACAATGAAGGGCGCGGCCTATCTGGCCATCAACCCGATGGGCAAGGTGCCCGCGATTGTCCATGACGGCAAGGTTGTGACCGAATGTGCCGCCATCTGTGCGTATCTCGCCGACGCCTTCCCCGACGCCGGCCTGCAACCAACGCCAAACGAGCGCGCCGATTATTACCGTTGGATGTTCTTTGCAGCGGGTCCGGTCGAGAGCGCGATTACCAACCGCAGCCTGAAATGGGTGCCGACCGCCGATCAGGAGCGAATGGCGGGTTACGGAAATTATGATCAAGCCGTGGCCGCGCTCACAGGTGCGTTATCGGGCAAGGACTATATCTGCGGCGACCGTTTCACTGCCGCCGATATCTATGTCGGGTCGCAGGTCGATTGGGGGCTGCAATTCGGCACCCTGCCCACCAACCCAGCCTTCAATGCCTATGCCGATCGGCTCCGCCAGCGTCTCGCCTATCAGGCGTCCAAAGCGGTCGACGGCGCGCTGATTGCGCAAGCACAGGCCGCAGCTGGTTAAGGCAACAGAATTTTTTGGAACAGCCGCTCTATTTAGCGTCGATGGTTAACGGGAATTTTACCGCAGCGGCGTAGCGATAGCCGTGTGTCGCACCGATATTTCTTGATATGCCGCCGACTAGCGGCGTTTTGGATTTCGGTGTTTTTCGTCTTGGCAATACCCGTCGCCGCCCACGCCGCCGCCACCGACCTTACCCCGTGCGTTGCAGCAGTCCGCGACGGCGACACGCTCGATAATATGCTGGCAAGCCCGGCGCGCTTCGATTGCGCTTCGAAGCAAAGCAGGTTGCCACCGGGCGACTATTGGGTTCGGATGGCAGTTCCCGCAGCAGCACATTCGCCCGATCAAGGCCTGGTGTTCCGCACCGCCAGCTTATGGGACGAAGGCTTTTCGATCACCACCATCCTTGCCGACGGCCACCGCAAAACATACCGCCCCGATCTCGACCAGAAGATTGGCCCGATGCGGCTCGGTTCGACCGTCGTTGTGCCATTTGAACGCCACACGTCACCCATCGTCACGTTGGTCGCAAAAGTTGACCAATCGGCGATCATCCGGGGCGTGATGCTGAAGCCGCAAGTGTCGGTTGCCGAAGATGCGATCCGTTTTGAAATGGGCATGGCCGTGCTCTACGCTGCATTTGTGGGCGTCTGCATCGCGTTGCTCGTTTACAACATCGCATTGTGGCGGGCGATGCGTGAACCATTCTTGCTGGCCTATTGCGCGATGGTCGCGGCGATGTTGACCTACGGCTTTTTTACCTCGGGCGCGCCGCATTATTTCGTGGCGGGCATGTCGGGTGCCGACCGGTTGCGGATCACGATACCTTTGCTGGCGATTGCGGGGGCGAGTGCGCTCATCTTCATCCGCCACTTTTTCCAGACCGCAAAGATCCCCGTCTGGCTGGTCCGCACTACATATATTTATGCCGGTGCGATATCGGCATTCGCGATTTTCTATGCGGCAATCGCACCGCGATATGTTGGCATCATCGACGCAATTTATGTCTGCGGGTTCATTCCCGTGCCGTTGCTGTTTTGCGCCTATTTATTCACTGCCTGGAAACAGCACGACCCATTCTTGCGTTATTTCATAATCGCGTGGTCTGGCCCGGCACTGTCGGCGACACTCCGGTTACTGCACGGGTTCGATTTGGTTGGATATCATCTGGTGGTTGAAAACAGCTCGCTGATCGGGTTGGCATTCGAGGCATTGGTCAGCTCGCTTGCCATCGGTCACCGTGTCCGCTTGCTCGCGCAGGCCCGCGACCGCGCAGAGGTTGCCGAGGCCAGCGCGTTGCTAATGGCCGATACCGACCCGCTGACCGGGCTGCTAAACCGCCGTGCCTTCATGCGCACATTGTTGGAGCGGCACAGCCAGTGGACACTGATCCTTGTCGATATCGACCATTTCAAACGCGTGAACGATAGCCTCGGCCATGCTGGGGGCGACGATGCGATTTGCAGTATCGCTGGCGTCTTGCGCAAATACACCCCCAACGGCGCAATCGTCGCGCGTATGGGCGGGGAGGAATTCGCCATCAGCTATCCCGCTGACTTGCCGCTCACCCCGGACCCCGACCGGTTGCTAGCCGATATCCGGTCGATCGACTTGCCCGAAGGCTACCGGATTACCGCGAGCATCGGCATTGCGGCGCGCGCGGTCGCCGATGAGCATGACTGGAAAATCCTGTACCGCGCCGCAGACATGGCACTCTACCGTGCGAAATCAAACGGCCGCGATTGCTTCATGCGCCACGACGACGAACGCCCAGCCGCTTCAGTCGCTTAGCCGGGTTTTGCCGCAGTCGTTGTGACCGGTGGCACCGGCTGCGGGGTCGGCACAAACACCGGCTGCGGCGCAGGTGGCGGGGAATATTTCATGTTCCAGTCCGCCAGATTGCGTTCATACTGCACATATGCATCGAAAAAGCGGATGAAAACGCCGTCGACTTCGGCCAGTGCGCCGAATGAAAAATCGGTCAGCGTTGCCGAGGGCACGGCATTGCCCGCGATCACCCTTCGCAGCGAGGTATCGCAAAATTCGGCTTTGACCGGCGGCAGCGCAAAGTAGTTATACAGATCGGTCATCTTGCTATCGCGCACGCGCAGCCCGTTTTGGCCGGGATACCGGCTGACATAGGCGCGGTCGATTGCCTTGCCGACTTGGGTAAGTTTGGTTTTATGGACCGTGATAAACTTGTTATATTCAATCGCGATCTGCCCCCAGACCGGCCCTTGGCAATTGAGCGCGGCGACATTGATCGCCGACCGGAAGTGCCAGATATTTTCGTCTGGCGTTAGCAACCGGTTGGGGGTGACGCGCACACCGTCAACACCGATGGGCGGGATCACCATCGACGAGGCAGCACCCCCCGGCGGCAATGGCATCGCGGGTGGCGGCGGTGGTGGCGGCACAATAATCGGTGGCGGCGCGACCTTTACCGGCGGCGGCGCGCAGGCCGCAACCGCGCTGACAATAATGAAGGCCGCAAGATTTTTGACGCCCATTCGCATAATTACTCGCTCCCGTAACAACCCTGCGTTCTAGAACAGGATTTTTTGCCGCGTGAAAAGCCCTGTTCGCCAAACCGCCAAAGAAAATGGCCCAGCGGTTTCCCGCCAGGCCATATTTGAATAGCTTAGCTGAACGCGCGGTGACTTAGTCGCGCGAAGCCTTAGTCCCGGCTGCCCATGAAGCTCAACAGGAACTGGAACATGTTGATGAAGTCCAGATACAAATTGAGCGCGCCCATAATCGCGGCTTTGCCGATGAAATCCGAATCCGAGCTGCGAAGCTGCAGATAGGTGTTCTTGATCATTTGCGTGTCATAAACGGTCAAGCCGGCAAAAATCAGCACGCCAACGCCACTGACGACCCATTGCAACGTGCTCGACTGGAACCAGATATTCGCCAGCGACGCCACAATCAAGCCGACTAGGCCCATAATGTGAACGTGCCCATCCCGCTAAGATCCTTCTTGGTCGTGTAACCGACAAGGCTAAGCCCGGCAAAAGCCGCTGCGGTTGCAAAGAAGGTCGTTGCAATCGAAGTGTTGGTATAAACAAAGAATATCGTCGACATCGACAGGCCCATCAGACCAGCGAACGCCCAGAAACAGGCTTGCAATGCGCCGGTCGACAGTTTGTTTAAACCGAAACTCATTACCAAGATCAGCGCCAGCGGCGACAGCATTATCACCCAACGCAGCATACCGCCGTTAATCATCAGGTTCTGGCCGACAGCGCTATTGGCAAACAACAACGCAACGATGCCGGTGAGCAGGACGCCCGACGCCATGTAATTATAAACCTTCAGCATGTGCGCGCGCAGACCTTCGTCTACCGTAGCCGCACCAACGCCCAGCTCGGCGCCGTAACCCGCCGATTGCGTGCCCGTAACCCTCGGATCGGACCACTGTGCCATGACTCAATACTCCTCAAAAAGCGGCGATATAGCCGTATGGGGCCAATATCGTGATGTTTGCGCAGTTTTTCAAGCGAAACACGACATAGGCCAATCCAAATTTTCTAATCAGAAAAGAAGTTCGCGCGAAGCTCGTTGGCCTCCGGCCGCCTTCGGCACCGCGAGCTTCGCGTGAGCTCATTCTTAAAGTCCCGAAAAGTTGCAATTCAATTCCGGTTGCGCCCGGTTCATGATCTGCTAGCCATGAAGCGATAAGGCGGCAACAGCCAAACGGGAGACGGGCGTGAACGATTTGGACAGCAATATCGAGCAGCCCGAAAAACCATTGCCCGAGGCTAGCAGATATAGCTGGTATGTGCTGAGTGTTCTCGTCGTCGTTTACATTCTGAACTTCATCGACCGGCAGATTTTGAGCATTTTGGCGGTCGATATCAAGGCCGACCTTGGTTTGACCGACGGCGATATGGGCTTTTTGGGCGGCGCCGCCTTCGCCGTATTTTATGCGTTGTTCGGGATTCCCTTAGGTCGTCTGGCCGATAACTGGAGCCGGGTGAAGTTGCTATCGATTGGACTAGCGCTTTGGTCGATCATGACAGCTCTCTCCGGATTTGCCCGCAATCAAACGCAGTTGACTGTTGCCCGCATGGGTGTCGGCGTTGGCGAGGCGACGGCCAGTCCGACGGCTTATTCACTGATCTCTGACTATTTCCCCAAGCGTCAGCGAGCCACCGCGCTCGCGATTTATTCATCCGGACTGTATATCGGCGGCGGTGTTTCGCTGTTTATCGGCGCACTGATCGTCAAAGGCTGGAACGATGCTTATCCCGGTGGCGGTCCGATGGGTCTTGTCGGCTGGCAGGCTGCGTTTCTGGCAGTCGGCATTCCGGGGCTATTGGTCGCTTTGTGGGTCGCGACGCTACGTGAGCCCGTTCGCGGTGCGATGGACGGAGTGGCCACAGCCAATACGCCAGCGCCATTTCGCACCTTTGCCAGCGACCTGTCGATGATCGTCCCGCCGTTTACGTTATGGGGCGCGTGGCAGCGTGGGCCAGCGGCTCTGGCGATCAATCTCGCAACCGCCGCAGCGGTAGCCGCCTTTGCCTATTGGATGATCCAGATCACCGGCAATTTTCCGCAGTGGTCGGCGGTGGGTTTTGGCTATTATGCAGTATTTTCATGGGCATCGACATTGCGTGCCCGTGATCCGGCTACCTTCAAACTGATATGGGGAACACCGGCGTTCATCTGCACGACCCTGGGTTATGGGTTGGTCGCGCTCGCGGCTTACGCGCTGGCCTTCTGGTCGGCGCCTTATGCTGAAACCGTGCTTCGTCTGCCCAAGGCAGAATTGGCCTTCATCCTTGGTGCGAACGGCGCGCTGAGCGGCTTTATCGGCGTCATCGTCGGTGGCCGCGTGGCCGATGCGCTGCGTGCCAAGAACCCCGCTGGTCGCATATTAGTGGTGATTTTCGGCGTGGTCGCACCGGTCATTCCGATCTGGATCGGCTTCACCACCGAAAACACGACGCTATTTTATGTGATGCAGTTTGTCGCAGGCATGTTCGGCGCAACCGCTTTGGGCGCGGCAGCAGCAACCACGCAAGACCTTGTATTGCCAAGAATGCGCGGCACCGCGACCGCGGCCTTTTTCCTAGGCACAACGCTTGTCGGACTGTCGTTCGGTCCATATATGGTCGGCCAGATTTCCGACCTCGCGGGAAATATGGTCGACGGCAAGCTCGTCGGCAACCTGCGCATCGGGATATTGTCGCTGATTGCAGTGGCACCCATTGCGCTCGGCTTGCTGATCGCGGCCTACCGGATGCTGCCGACTGCCGAGCGGACGATAGCTGATCGCGCCCGCACTGCTGGCGAACCCATTTAATCGCACGATTAAATTCTGCTTGACGCTAGCGTCAACCCAGCCCATTTACAGGCAAATTCTGTTGCAGGAGAGATTTGCATGTCGCTCGATACGATTCCACGCACCGCCTATACCGAAGACCATGAAGCCTTCCGCCAGTCGGTGCGCCAATTCCTGCTAAAGGAAGTGGCGCCCAACGCGAAGCAGTGGCAGGAAGACGGCATCGTGCCCAAATCGATCTGGCCCAAAGCTGGCGAAGTCGGGATGCTCTGCCCGACCGCTCCGGTCGAATATGGCGGGCTTGGCCTCGACTTCGGTTACAACGCGATCGTCGACGAGGAAAGCGCCTATTATGGCGGCGCCGCGACCGGCTTCTCGCTGCAATCGGACATCGTCGTCAATTACATTACCAGCTACGGCAGCGAAGAGCAAAAGAAGCACTGGCTGCCCAAGATGATCTCGGGCGAGGCCATCACCGCGATTGCGATGACCGAACCCGGCACTGGTTCCGACCTTCAGGGGATGAAGGCAACCGCCAAGAAGGACGGCAACCATTATGTCATCAACGGTAGCAAGACCTACATCACCAACGGTCAGAATGCCGACCTGATCCTCGTCTGCGTCAAGACCGACACCGAAATCCAGCCCGCATACAAGGGCATGTCGATCGTCCTCGTCGAATCCGACCGTGAAGGTTTCAAGCGCGGGCGCAACCTCGACAAGATCGGTATGGACGAAGCCGATACCTCGGAGCTGTTCTTTGAAGATGTCCGAGTGCCGATCACAAATTGTCTGGGCGAAGAAGGCCAGGGCTTCATCTATTTGATGAGCGAGCTGCCGCAGGAGCGGCTGTCGATCGCCGTATCGGCCCAGGCCAGCGCGCAGAAGGCGTTCGACATGACGGTCGAATATACCCGCGACCGCAAGGCCTTTGGCAAGCCGATCCTCGATTTCCAGAACAGCCGG
>JANLRW010000292.1:0-3505 GCA_031361925.1 Sphingomonadales bacterium | reverse complement strand
CTGCGCGAGGTAGCGGCGGCGCTGGTGGCCGTGCGGCTCGATACTATCCGCGTCGAAGGATCGGGTGATTTGGTCGCGTTGCTCGCCGATGTGCCAACCGCTGTCATGTGCGCGCTGCTCGGTGTGCCATCCGCTGACGTTTCGCGTTTTATTACGTGGATCGACGCGCTGGGGCCGATCTTCAGCTTCATGTCGCCCGAACAGATTGCGGCAGCCGCGAACGCCATAGAAGGCTTGCTCGACTACACGCTCGAACTGCGCGACCGGCGGCACGATGCACCCGCCGACGATCTGATTTCGGCGCTGATCGCAGCGGAAGAGGATGGCGACCGGCTGACGCGCGAAGAAACCGCCGCGATGGTCGCCAATCTGCTCGTCGCCGGGCATGATACGACCGCGAGCCAGATTGGCTGCGCCTTGCTCACGCTTCTCACGCACCCTGAGACAATGGCCGATGTACGGGCCGATCCGGCGATTATCGACGCAGTGGTGACCGAGACAATCCGTTATGAACCGAGTGTGGTAAGTACGGCCCGTGCAGTGGTTGAACCGGTGGCAGTGGGAGAAGTCGATTGCCCCGCTGGCTCGCTGATCATTCTTTCGACCTGGATGGCCAACCGTGACCCCCTTGTCTGGGCCGATGCCGATAGCTTCCAGCCGCGCCGGTTTCTCGACCCGGATGCGCCGCGCATGTTGTCCTTCGGCGGCGGCCCGCATTTCTGCCTTGGCGCTTGGCTGGCGCGGATGACGCTGGAGGAAGTTGTGCGCGGCGTTGCAGCGCTCGACCCCCAGCTTACGGTCGATCCTGAAGACATTGAATGGGTGCAGACGCTCGGACAGAACCCGGCACGGTTGCCGGTTTCGGTGACAGCCTGATATTCCGCACTTGTAATGTAGGATTTGGTTTGAGAGGATCGGATGGCAAGCCCGCAAAGGCTGGCGCGGCTCTTTGACCTTGTCGATCTCGCTCTAAAAACCAAAGGCGGAGCATAGTTGCTAAACGAACAAAGCGAACAAAAGGCAGCTTCGTTTGCATTTGTTTTGTTCGCTTTGTGGCAAAGCGTTGTTGCCACTTTGACGCCTAGAAGGCGGATTTAGTAGATACTGACCCCAAATCAGATTTTTGCAAACCACTATCAACTTGCCTAGAAAACTGCGGGTTTCAGAACTTAACCTCCGGCGCAGCACTAATGACCGGCCGCTCCTCGGCCCCCAATTCCCAGAACTTCTCTTCGCCGAAGCCGAACGCGCCTGCAAACAGCACCGCTGGGAAAGCCTGCCGCGCGCCATTATAGTCGGCGGTGACGGCGTTATAGGCGCGGCGCGATGCGGCGAGTTTGTCTTCGACATCGGCGAGTTCATGCTGGAGTGTCTGGAAATTCTGGTTGGCCTTGAGGTCGGGGTAATTCTCCGCCAGCGCGAATAGGGTTTTGAGCGCGCCGGACAGGCCCGCTTCGGCGGTCGCGGCGGCGGCGGGATTGGCGGCGCCCAGCGCCGAATTGCGCGCCGAAATAACTGCGTCGAGCGTTGATTTTTCGTGCGTGGCATAGCCTTGGACCGTGCTGACCAGATTGGGGATCAGGTCATGCCGCTGGCGCAATTGCGCGTCGATGTCGGCCCAGCCTTGCCGCACATTCTGGCGCAGGCCAACCAGGCGGTTGTAAATCACAATCGCAATCAGACCGAGCACGACGACGGCGATGATAATCCACAGACCCATTTGCTTTACTCCCCCTGATCCGGTCGATAGCATCGGATATCACGGGGGAAGGGGAATTCAAACATGATATCATTGCCCGATGTCGATACGCTAATGGCCGGTGGTCTCGCCGAATGGCTCGATGGCAAAGCTGCCGAGCGGGCCGAAGCCAAAAAGAAGATGTACACCGTCATCTTTATTGGCGGCGGCATTTCGGTGCTGGCGTTTTTGGTTGGCTTGGTGATGGATTTTGGCGGGTTCGGCTATTTCGTTGCTGCGGCGTGCGGGGCGCTGACTGCCTTTATCGCCAACAACGTCCGGCAGAAAATGGTCAACGAGCTCAAGCAGGAAATGAACGGTGCGCTCGCCAAGGCGTTGCAGATGGATTATTCGGTCACGGCCTTTTCAGGCCAAGAGTTCGAGAACGCCTGCCAATTCGCTTTGCTCCCCGATTATGACGACAAATATTTGGCTGACCAATGGCATGGCCGAATTGAGGGCACCGACTTCCTCCTTTACGAGGCCAAGCTAACCGAGACGCGGGGTTCTGGCAAGAACCGGCGGACGGTGACGGTGTTCGAGGGCGTTGTCCTACGCTTTCAGTTCGCGCGGCCCTTTCTGGCAACCACATTGGTGAGGCGCGACGGGTTCAAATTCACATTGTTCGGCGATAGCAAATCTTTCGGTGGTGAGAAACTGGAGCGGATCAAGATGGTCGATCCGCGTTTTGAGGACGCGTTCGATGTCTATGGCACCGACCAGGTCGAAGGGCGCTATCTGGTGCATCCCGCTTATTGCGAGCGATTGCTGGATCTCGAAAAGGAATTCGAGGGCGAGAAGCTGGCGGCGCTGTTCCTTGGCGGCGATTTGATATTGACGTTGCAAACCGGCAACATGTTCGAAAGCGCAACGCTCGACCCAGCGCAGGACCGCGAATTGTTGGGAAAAACCATCGGCCAATTTGCCTCGATCATGCGGCTGGTGAAGCTGCTTAACGAGCGCCCCCGCAATTAGCCGCCTTTGACTTGGCGCGCTAATCCGCTAAAGGCCGCCGACCGATTTTCATGTCACTGGAGGTTCCCCATGCGCGCCGACGCAGAAGGCTATGTTGCCCGCATTGATGCCGCCCTCAACCTCGTCCGCATGTCGCTTGACTGGGACCGCGCGCTGCGCCGTCTGGACGAGCTGAACGCCAAGGTCGAGGACCCGACGCTTTGGGATAATCCCAAGGGTGCCGAGGAAGTGATGCGCGAACGGCGGCGGCTCGATGCGGCGATAACCACTGTGCGTGAAATTGACGCTGACAAGGTCGGAACGGTCGAACTGATCGAGCTGGCCGAAATGGAGGGCGACGCGGCGCTGGGCGATGAGGGTGCGGCGGCTTTAAAGGCCTTGGCTGACCGCGCCGACAAGGACAAGGTCATGGCTTTGCTATCGGGCGAGGCCGACGGCAATGACTGTTTCATCGAAATCCATGCTGGCGCTGGCGGCACCGAGAGCCAGGACTGGGCCGAAATGCTGCAGCGCATGTATTACCGCTGGGCCGAACAGCGCGGTTACAAGGTCGAGATGGTCGATTATCAGGCGGGTGATCAGGCAGGTATCAAATCGGCGACGATGCAAATAAAGGGCGAGAATGCTTACGGCTATTCGAAGACCGAAAGCGGCGTGCACCGGCTGGTGCGGATATCGCCATATGACAGCGCGGCGAAGCGGCATACCAGCTTTTCCAGCGTCTGGGTCTATCCGGTGATCGACGACAATATCGAGATCGAGATTAACGAAGGCGACTTGAAAATCGACACC
>JANLRW010000434.1:0-2218 GCA_031361925.1 Sphingomonadales bacterium | reverse complement strand
ATCGCAGCCGGAGCCGCCGTATCAGGCCTGTGGTGCGAAGACTGGGTCGGCATTCGGCAGACGAGCTTTGGGCGGCGGCTGTTCTGGGACTGGCAGTGGAATACGGAACGCTATCCCGATCTACCCGCCAAGATTGCGGAGCTTAAGGCGCGCGGCATTCGTTTCCTCGGTTATGTGAATCCGTATCTCGCCGTCGATGGCCCGCAATATGCCGAAGCCGTGCGGCTGGGCTATCTGGCGCTCAAGCTAGATAGAGACGAACCTTATGCCGTCGTTTTCGGTGAATTCGATGCGGGCGTGGTCGATTTTACCAATGAGGCGGCCACCGCATGGTTTTCCGAAGAAATCATCGGCAAGCAGATGCTCGATTTCGGCCTCGATGGCTGGATGGCCGATTTCGGCGAATATCTGCCAGTCGATTTGCGATTGCATAAAGGCGACCCGATGGAGGAGCATAACCGCTGGCCCGTCCACTGGGCCAAGGTCAATGCCGACGCGGTTGCCTCGCGGGGGCGGACAGGCGATGCGCTATTCTTCATGCGCGCTGGCTTCACCGGTGTGCAGCAATATTGCCCTTTGCTCTGGGCAGGCGACCAGTCGGTCGATTTTTCGCGCCATGACGGCATCGGCACGGTCATTACCGCGGCGCTATCGTCGGGGCTGGTGGGTAATGCCTATTCGCATTCCGACGTTGGCGGTTATACCAGCCTGCATGGCAATATCCGCACCGAGGAACTGATGCAGCGCTGGTACGAGCTTGGCGCATTCACGCCGGTGATGCGCACGCATGAGGGCAACCGGCCCGATGATAATCTGCAGATCGATTCGACGCCGGAATTGCTGTCTGGGTTTGCTCGGTGGAGCCGCGTTCATGCCGCGCTTGCACCGTGGGTGCGGCATTTGTGCGACGAGGCCGTGGCGACCGGACTTCCGGCACAACGCGCGCTGTTCCTGCATTATCCCGACGACCGCGCGACGTTCACGATTCAGGACCAGTATCTTTATGGAGCCGACCTGATGGTCGCGCCCGTGATCGAGGAACATGCGGTCGCGCGCAAAGTCTATTTGCCCGAAGGCCAATGGGTGCATGTCTGGACCGGCGAGCGTTTCGGAACAGGCTGGCATAAGGTCGATGCGCCGATAGGATCGCCACCGGTGTTCTCGCGCGAGGGTTGCGAATATGCCAACCTGTTCGCTGGCCTTGTTAGCGTCAGGGACAGCATTTGATGCCGGATCGCTCCAACATCCGCGACGTCGCCAAACTCGCAGGCGTGGCGGTCAAAACCGTCAGCCGCGTGCTCAACAACCACCCCTATGTCAGCGCCGCGACCAAGGCGAAGGTCGACGCCGCGATGGCCGAACTGCGGTTCAGCCCAAGCATCGCGGCCCGCATCCTTGCCGGTACCAAATCGGGGCAAGTCGCTTTAATCTACGACAATCACAGCCCTTATTATATGCATCAAATCATGCAGGGCTGCTGGGACCGCTGCCACGAAGAAGACATGCGCCTGATCGCGCAGCCGGTCGATGTCGCCGACGCCGATGTGGGCGAACAGGTGCGCGGCATGGTGAGGCAGACGCATGTCGATGGTGCGATATTATCCTCGCCGGTGACAGACTGTGCACCGGTATTGGCCGCGCTTGAGGCCATGAACATCCCGTTTGTGCGCATCTCGCCGGGGACCAATCATGCGCTGACATCTTCGGTGTTTATGGACGACAGCCAAGCGGCGGACGATATGACGACGCATCTGATCAACATCGGCCACCGCCGGATCGGTTTCATCATCGGCCATCCGAACCATCTGGCTAGTGCAGAGCGGCAGGCGGGTTATGAACGCGCGCTGGGCCGTGTCGGCATATCAGTCGCGTCTGAGTTAATCGCGCAAGGCGAATTCGATTTCGAGAGCGGCGTCGCTGCGACCGAACAGTTCCTCTCGCTCAGACATCCGCCGACCGCCATATTCGCCTCGAACGACGACATGGCCTCGGGAGTGCTTGCGGTCGCGCACCGGCGTGGGCTTGCGGTGCCCGAGCAACTTTCGGTCGCTGGCTTCGACGACACCACGCTGGCGCGTGTCGTCTGGCCGCCGCTGACCACCATACGCCAACCGGTGCGCGACCTCGCTTCGACGGCTGCTGACCTGTTGTTCGGCGAAGGCGGCATCGAGCACCGCCGCCTGCCGCACGAACTCGTCGTCCGCGAATCCACCTCCCC
>JANLRW010000261.1:0-2251 GCA_031361925.1 Sphingomonadales bacterium | reverse complement strand
CAGCCCCATGACGAACAATTGCAACTGGGGCGCGTCGATATGCGCGTCATCCGAACTGGACGACGCAGCTGCGCCGGGTGCCAATGCCATCTAACTCTCTCCCTTTTTTAGCGCGCTTTGTCGAGCCGACGCACATCTTGTTTTATCGCTTCGGTATGAACGTTACGAATAGTGGCAACAAGACCTTTTGCCGTCTGCATACGTATGGGGGGAGCCACCCGCGCCGAAATTTGCCCCGAGGGCGCCAAAACAACGCAGCGGTATCCGCATTTGGACCGGCATTCCGGTCAGCACCCGCCAAATCAAATCGGCGGCGCGACGGGCCGCTGAAGATTAGATCGTTTTAAAACCGGACCTCGTCAACGCAGCGTTCGCCGTTTTTGCGGCTGAGTTGCACCACGATGTCAATCATTGACATGGCATAATCAATGGTTTCGCTGCGGCTTAAGCCAAGCCCGGCCTGCATACACATCAGGCCGATTTGCTCAAACGCACCGTCGGGGCTGCTGGCGTGGATGGTGCTGAGCGATCCCGGATGGCCGGTGTTGATCGCACGCAGGAACGTGACCGTCTCAGGCCCGCGCAACTCCCCGACGATCAACCGGTCGGGACGCATCCGCAGCGAGGCACGCATCAGGTCGTCGATGGTGACCCGCGCTTCGCCCTGATCGCCGGGCACGGCAACCAAGCCAATGGCATTTTCGCGGCCCAGCTTGATTTCTGGCGTATCCTCAATCGCTATCACGCGTTCATGGGCAGGAATTTCCTTGAGCAGGGCGTTGAGCAAAGTCGTTTTGCCCGACGACGTCCCGCCCGAGAGTAATATGGTTTTTTTGGCACCGATTGCAGCGCGCAAAAACCCAAGCATATCGCTTCTGTCGAGCATTGCCGTCATCGTGTTGCGTAGCTCTGCTTGCGTGCCCACACCGGCGGTTTTGATGTCTTTGAACGCGCCCGTCGCAGCATAACCGTCGAGCGTTAGATCATGCAGCACATGCTTGCGGATGGCGAGTGCGACGTCGCCACGCGTTGCAGGCGGCAGGACCATTTGAACCCGCGCTCCGCCGGGCAATGTCGCTGATAACAAAGGTGACTCGCGGCTGACGCCCTGGTGGTTGGTGCGCGCGATTTGGTGGGCAAGGCGGTCTAGCAACGTCGCATCAACCAGCGGCACATCATGTCGCTCCATCTGCGCGACACCGCTGCGTTCCACCCACAGTTCGCCTAAGCGGTTGACGAGTATTTCGGTAACATCGTCCGCATCCAGCCACTGGGCAAACGGTTCTAAATATGCGCTGAGATAGACGTTGTTGGGATCGCGGCTGATGCCCGTCATGATGTTCATGGGCGACCGCCATCGGTTCCGGAAAAGTCGAGATCGCGGGCCAGGAAGATACGGATCGGTGTGCCTTGCGCGACCTTGACGGTCGGCGGAATATTGATGTCGCGCTGCAGGGCAACACCGGCAACGCTTTTGGCGTCGTCGGCACTTCGGACGATAATATCGCTGCCACCGCTTTGCAATGCGCCAAGCCCTGATTGCACAACCGAGAGCAAGATTGCCGAGCCAAATCGTTTGAGGAAATGGCTATCGACTTTACCGCCCAACCCTGCACGGCCCAGCGTGTCGGTGGCAGGCGACCCCAAGGAAACGGTGACACCATCAGGCCGGGTGAGCCGGGTCCAGACGATGAATGCGCGCGATTGTCCGGCGGCAAGGCCGGATTTATATTGCCCGATCAGGCGGCTGCCGCTGGGTATCAGCACCCTGCGCCCATCAAAGCCCATAACATCGCGAGTTACGACGGCACGGACATAGCCCGGCAGGTCAGAATTGATCGCAGTTTCCAATGTCCCGGCGATGATTGCACCCTGCGGCACGGTATACCCGCTATTGGCGATGCGAACGGCGCGAGCAGGTGCATTTTCGGCGGCGGCAACGCGGTCGGCAAATTTGTCATCGGCGCTCAAATCGTCGCCTTTTGGCGGTCCAAGCCCCGGCGTGGCGGGCAGCAAGGCGACTCCGCCTTTGGTCAGATCGACCACGACACCAGGGGATTGTAAACGATTGGCCGTAATCGACCGCGGCCCGACAATGCCCAGCATCGGTGCGCCGTCTGCCGGCGGTGGCACCAGCGTCGGGGGCGCAAGCTCGGGCGGCCCCGGCAATAAGACTGCTTTCGGCACAAGCCCGCCCGCAGGGACGACGGCAGCGACGGTATTTCGCGCAGGCTGCGCTGCTATTGTCTTC
>JANLRW010000255.1:0-2653 GCA_031361925.1 Sphingomonadales bacterium | reverse complement strand
AGTAGGCGGCCGATGCGGCTAAACGATTGTCATAATGTCGAAGATTTTCGGTTACTAGCCAAAGCGCGGCTGCCGTCGCCGATATTCAATTATATCGACGGCGCGGCGGATGATGAACGAACGAAAGACCGCAATACGTCGGCGTTCGATGACTGTGACTTGGTGCCCAACGTGCTGGCGGGTGGGTCCGATATCGACATAAGCGCGACGGTAATGGGCAAACGGATCGCGATGCCTTTGATGCTGTCGCCGACTGCGTTGCAGCGGCTGTTTCACTGGCAGGGCGAGCGGGCCGTTGCCGCGACCGCACAAACATTCGATACTTGGTTCGGGATATCCTCGCTTGCCACGGTCAGCATCGAGGAAGTCGGCGCGACGATCAAATCACCCAAATTGTTCCAGCTTTATATCCACAAGGACAAGGGCCTCAACACGTCGATGATCGAGCGCTGCAAGGCGGCGAAGTTTGATGCGATTGCGCTCACTGTTGACACAATTGTGTCTGGCAACCGTGAACGATGTCTGCGTAGCGGATTCACCTCGCCGCCTCGCTTTACCCCCGCCTCAGTTTTAAGTTACGCGATACACCCCGGATGGGTCGCCAATTACCTGCTGCGCGAAAAATTCGCACTGCCCAATCTGCAAACGCATGTCGATGCGGGAACCAATGTCGCGGTTTCGGTCGCCGAATATTTCAACACGATGCTCGATCCGACGATGGACTGGAAAATGGCCGAGAAGGTCCGCGCCGATTGGGGCGGACAATTTTGCCTCAAAGGCATCATGTCGGTCGAGGATGCCAAGCGCGCGGTCGATATCGGCGCAACCGCCATCATGGTGTCGAACCATGGCGGACGGCAACTCGACGGTTCGCGCTCGCCCTTCGATCAGATTTCCGAAATCGCCGACGCCGTCGGCGGCAAGATCGACATCATCTGTGACGGCGGCGTCCGGCGCGGTAGCCATGTCCTTAAAGCCATCGCCGCCGGAGCAACGGCGTGCTCCGGCGGACGATTATATCTTTATGCGCTGGCGGCAGCGGGCGAACCGGGCGTTCGGCGCATCGTCGGCAAGCTGCGTGACGAGATCGAACGCGACATGAAACTCATGGGCGTCCGATCCGTCGCTCAGCTTGACCGGTCTATGCTGCGCTGGCGCTAGCTTCGCCCGCCACTTCGCGCTTGGCACCCCAGTCGATGGCGCGGGTCGCCCACATCACCACCGCCAAAGCGACGAAGAGCAGCAGCGAGCCGATGATCAGCGAGTAAGCCTCAAGGTTTAGCAGAACATAAAGCGTCGCGTAAAGCCCTACCAGCAACCCGCCGATAAACCGCGCCCGCATCCAGCTTTTGAGCACCGCCGCCGAATAGGCCGTCAGCAACCCGGTAATCGCGCCGCCTGCAATGAGATAGGCCCACATGAAACCTACGACCTCAGCAAATGCGAGCAACAGAACGAAGAACAGCACCAGCCCTGCGCCCGTCAGCAGATATTCCGCCGCCGCAACCTTGGCGCCCGCAATGACATCGAACATCAGGAACGCGAGGAAGGTAAAGCCGATGAACAGGAAGCCGTATTTTACCGACCGGTCGACCTGGCTGTAGAGATCGACAGGTTCAATCAGGCCGATGGTGGCTGCTTGGCTTTGTCCGCCACCGGCGGATGGCGCTGAGACGCTCACTGATTCCATTCTGCTGTATTTGTTCAGATCGGCTTGCATCGGTGGCGCGAGGTCATCCGTCAGCACTAACGCCTGACCCAGCGCGAGGTTGGTCACCGCATGGCTCGACGTAAAACCCGACGACTTGACATCGCGCTTGGTGGGCAGGAAATCACCTGCAAAACTTGGGCTAGGCCAAGAGGACCTCACGTCCCATTTGGTCGCCCCACCGCGCGGTACCATCGTCAGGGTCTTGTTACCGCGAATGGCGTAATTATAGGTCACGTCAAGGGGGCTCGCTGCATCCCAGTCAATGAATGTAAAGAACCCAGAACCGCCTGAAGCTGCCAATCCCTTGCCGGGTTGCAGCTCTAGCGACGTGCCATTTACGACAACTTTGCTGTCGGCTTGAAGGCCCCGCGCGTCAGATATACCAAAGCGCAGTTCGGCTCCCGCCAAGTTCAGCGCGTCACGTGCAATGCCATAGCGTACAAAATCTGCGGGCAGCGCAAAGCGCGCCTTCCCGCTATTTTCCGCGACGAACAGCACGCTTTCGTAAATCGATTTCTTCTTGCGATCGGGCTTCAAATTGGTCGAGAGCATGTTTGTTTCAGGCGAGAGAAAAAGCTCTTTGGTCACTTGCACCGTCCGCGTCGTCTGGCGGCCATTCTGGTCGACCGTCTCGACGCTGTTTGCGGTGTAAGGAATGACCAGCACTGGCCCGACAACCACCTGCGGCCCACCCCAGCCTGCCGCTATCGAGTTTTGCGCGGTGTTCGATTGTTCCTGCCGGTCCCAGACCAGCGCGTAAACCATCATCAATGGGATGACGAGCGCAATGCCAATGATACCGGCGAGGAACAGTTTCCAGCCGGGACTTCGTTCAGTTGTCATGATAGCTTTCCTCTCACCGTTTAACGGTTCGTCTATGAAATAGCACGTTTCGTCTATGGCGTAAGAGATGAACGCCAGATGAACCGGACAGTTGCCGCT
>JANLRW010000240.1:0-4848 GCA_031361925.1 Sphingomonadales bacterium | reverse complement strand
CGTCGCCAAGGTATCGGCGTTGACATTGGTCAGCCGCGTCGTCTTGCCCTCGGCGTCCATTAGCACGAGGTCGGCAGGGCCAGCGATGCTGTCGATAGAATAAACGATCCCGCCATTTGCCAGCGGCACCGCCTCGCCGATATGGCCGCGGTCGGTCAGCCGTGTGACCTTGCCTTTCAGGTCGACACGGAACAGCGGGGTTTCGAGCGTATCGCCCGCCGTCACCAACATGGACTTGCTGTCCAACGTCCAGGCAATCGAGGCAACCGAGCGGTCCCATTTTTCGGTGAGCGCTGTCGTTTTGCCGCTCTTCAGATCACGCAGCATCAGCACCTGCCGGTCGGCCTCATAGCCCGCGCGCGCCATCGCCGCCCAAGCCAGCCATTTGCCGTCGGGTGACGGTGTCGGCATGGTGTCGGTGGCCGCGTTGGTCGGTGTTTCATTGGTCCGGCCATTATAATTCTGATGCGAGGAATAGATATCGAGATTGGTCGATTTTGCCTCGTCCTTGTCGGACACACGCAACGTGAAAAACACATTCGTGCTGTCCGCCGCCCAGTTCAGCTCTTCCGCACCGCCAAAGGGCTTTGATGGGGTGTCTCCGATCAGCGGCTCAGCGGTCTTCGCGTCAACCCCCAGCGCATGACCGCCGTAGAGTGTGCCATCGGCATTCAGCCCGTAGGTGAAGGCGCGGCTGTAATTGCCAGGCGTTTCCCACGCATCCCAGTGGCGAACCATCAGCGCGTCATATTCGCGCCCCGTGCCTGGTCCGGGGTTCGAGCGGTCGCCGCTTGGGGCGGCTTTGCCAAGCTTTTGCGTTTCGACGTCGCCGTCGCAATCGAAGGATGCACATTCCAGCGCAAGATCGCCCCAGATCACGAGCAGCTTGCCGTTGGGCGACAGCTTGAAGCCGCTGACGTCGTTGGCGAATTTGCTTACCTGCTGCGGTGCGTCGCTGCCAACCGGCGTACGCCAGATCTGGTCAGAACCGCTTTCATTGCTGAGATAATAGAGATATTTGCCATCGGGCGCAAAGGCCGGGTCATGCTCATTCTTGTCGGGCTTGGAAGCAAACTTCACTGGAGGCGCATTTGGCGTGCCAAGCTTGAGCATGTAAAGGTCTGTCTTGCCCTTGTTCGCCTCTAGGTCGGTCTCGCGCAACTGATACGCGACCATCGTGCCATCGGGCGATGCAGCGGCTCCGGAAAGGCGCTTCATTGTCGCCAGATCGGTGCCGGTCATCGGCCGGGCCAAGGCATTTGTGGACAGAGCGGAGGTGCCGATCAGCACGGCAAGCAAGAGAGTTTTGGTCATTCCTGCAAGTTAGGCAGCGTTATAGGCGGACGCAAGAAAATTGCGCGACGCTTAAACAACCAGTTGCAAATCTTGCAATTATATTGTCTACTAAATCAATTGAGTTTATATCATTCGGCCTATACGTCCAGCACAACAAAAACACAAAGGATGCCTTCGACGGGACGACCCGGCCTTAATGGCTGTGCGGCAGATTGAAGGAATGAAACATGCAGAAACTGGCCAGCTTTATCGGCGCACTCGCGCTCAGCAGCCTGCTTTTCTCGGTCACGATGATCTGAGGAAAACTGCTCTTAAAACAAGCAACAGACGGGCGGGGTTTTCTCCGCCCTTTTGTTGTGAAAAAGGATTTCGCGCGAAGGTCGCGAAGAAGCGCGAAGGGGTTGTGCAAAACTGCGTGTAGCGCTCGTCAAATCCGACGTTCAAATTTATACTGGTTGTTGAACGACATTTGGCCCTCCGGGCCAGCGCTGAATCTCCGCGCGCTTCGCTCCTCCGCGACCTCCCCGCGAAACTTGCGACGCTGAAGCACGAATGAGCTATTTAGCGAGAACGCCACCCTTCATCACATGCGTAACATTCTCAAGCACCCGCACATCGGCCAGCGGATCGCCCTCGACCGCCACCAAATCGGCGAAGCGTCCCGGTGCGATGCTGCCCAGTTCGCGTTCCTTGTCCAATAATTCCGCCGCGCGGATGGTTGCGCTCTGGATGGCCTGCATCGGGGACATGCCGTAGCGGACCATATAAGCGAACTGTTTTGCGTTATCGCCATGCGGATAGACGCCGCTATCGGTGCCGTATGCGAGCTTGACGCCCATCTTAACCGCCTTGGTGAACCCTGCGCGCTGGACGTCGGTGGTCTCGCGGTTCTTGCGCAAATATTCGGCGGGCCAGCCCTCTTTAGTACCGACAACGTCGATATAATCGCCATTATAGATGTCCATCACCAACCAGGTTCCGGACTTCTTAGCCATTGCCAACGCTTCATCATCTATCAGGCTGGCGTGCTCGACCGACCGCACACCGGCGCGGATCGCGTTTTTGATGCCGATTGCGCCATGCGCATGGGCAGTGACGAATTTGCCCTGGGCCTTCGCGGTGTCTACCACCGCCTTCATCTGTGTCTCGGTCAGCTCGGGTTCGCCCGGCTCGGTGCCGATGGCGAGCACCGCGCCGGTGGCGATCATCTTGATGAAGTCGGCGCCATTCGCGATCAGGAAATCTGTCTTTTGCGCTGCTTCTTCCGGCGTCCGGCTGACACCCAGCCGCATATCGGCCGGTAATTTGTCATTTTCGATGACACCGTTTAGTTCGCCGCCGCCCTTGGGAATGGTGATATAGGCGCCCGCGACAAACATCCGCGGCCCCGGCACATGGCCCGCATTAATCGCGTTTTTCAGTGCCACATCGGTCAGCCCGCGATAGGTGCCGACATCGCGCACTGTGGTGAAGCCAGCCTCAAGCGTGACCCTTGCGTTATATGCGCCGATCAATGCGGTTGCGGCGGGTGAGGTTTTTAGCGGTAGCGCCAAATCGGCGCTTTGCCCGGCATCGGCAAGATGGGTGTGAAGGTCGATCAGCCCAGGCAGAACGGTGTAGGCAGACCAATCAATCTGACGCTGCGCACCCATCGGCCTGATCTTGAATTGTTCCTTAGAACAGGTTTCGACGGCGCTAATGATGCCGTTTTGGATGTAGATACACTGACCGGTGAGAACGGTGGCGTTGGCAACATCGACCAGCTTGCCTGCTCTGACTATTGCCTGATATATCGGCTCAATAGTGTCTGCTCTGGCTAGCGGCGTGGTCGTGAATGCGCAAAAACTAAGCGCTAAGATAGCGAGTGTGCGCATCAGCCCTTTTTGGTGATGCGGGTAATTTCGCGCTCGACCATTGCTTCGACAATCGGCGGCAAATTGGTGTCGAGCCATTCTTTTAACATCGGGCGCAGCAGGTCGCGGGTCAGGCCTTCCAACGAAGTTTCGCCCGAGCGGACGATCTGCGGTTGGGCGCCGGGCTCTGACAATGTCTGCAATGCCGAGAAACTGTGGCGCAGGCTTTGCGCTTTATTGTCATCGAGCAGAACATCGTCGACCTGATCGTCTGCGGCTGTTTCAGTCAATTCAAGAATTTCATCCTGATCATTCTCGACGGCTGGGGCTTTGGCAACGCGTTTGGCTGCCGGCCGAATCCGGTCGTCATCGGCGATGATGCGTTTGATAGAGGAAAGAATCTCGTCCATCGACGGTTCGTTTCTGCCTTCTGCCATATTCCCAGCCCCCGCTGATTAGTGCTTACTGCTTCGGTCTATATTCCGGAAGTGGCTCTATGTCTGCTTTTTGCGCGGGCGTGTCAACGGTGCGGGTCGAAACCGTGGTCGGGTCGGGTTGCGATGCCCAGTCGTTCCATGCGCCGTCGACTTTCTCATACTCGGCGACGGGATCGTATAGCGGGCCGCCTTCAAGCCCGAGATCGCGCGCTTCAGCGCGGCCCATCGCGGCCAGCAAGCTGAAGCCTGCGACATAGGCGTTGCGCCTAGCAGTCACGAGCTGCACTTTGCTGTTCAGCAATTCCTGTTCGGCATTCAATATGTCGAGGATTGTCCGGTTGCCGACGCTGTTTTCGGCGCGGGTCCCTTCAAGCGAGAGTTCGTTTGCCGATACTGCGCGCTGCGACGCGGTGATGACCTGCTCCGACGCTTTCCAGCTGGCATACGACGCGCGGGTCTGGGCGATGGCTTCGCGTTCGGCGGCAATTTCGAGTTCTTGGGTCTGGCCCAGACGCGCCTGCGCCTGACGAATTTGCGCGGCGGGTTGCCCGCCCTGATATAATGGAATGGTCGCGCGGACCCCGGCCTGTCCGGTAAACGAGCTGTTATCGGCAGCAAAGCCCGGGATATTCGACGAAATCGAATTGAGCGCATTGCTATAGGCAGTCGAGGTAAACACGCTGACCGTTGGCAAACGCGACGCATTGGCTGCCTTGCGGTCGAACAAGGCGGCCTCGCGCTGCTCTTTGGCCGCCAACAGGTCGGGATTATTGTCGAGCGCCACGGTTACTGCCGCATCGGGGGTTTCGGGCAAATTAGGCAGTGGTGGTGGCGCTTCCAAAGCACCGGGTTCACGGCCAACCAGCTGAATATACGTTTCTTTTGAACGGATGAGGTTGGCACGCGCCGATTCCATGTTGCTGATCGCCAAAGCCAGACGCGCTTCGGATTGCGCGACATCGGTCCGCGTCAGGTCGCCGATTTCAAACCGGTCGCGCGTCGCTTCAAGATTGACCGACAGCACGCCGACCTGCGCACGGTTCAGGTCGACGATGGATTCGTCGCGGATCACATCCATATAGGCCCCGACGACGGCTGAAAATATCGCGCTTTCGGTGCCGCGCAGTCCGGCAAACCCGGCCTCGACGCGGTTTTCCGCCGCGCGAACCGCATTGCGGATGCCGCCGCCTGCGTAAATTGGTGCAGAAATAGTCCCGTTAACGCTAAATCCGCGCGCTTGCGTGACCGATGCGCCGCCGTCC
>JANLRW010000431.1:0-2390 GCA_031361925.1 Sphingomonadales bacterium | reverse complement strand
CGGGAGGTTGCGTGGCTATGCGTTGGCCATGCGCATGATTATCGGCCTGCTTGTTCTATGGTTAGTTTTCACCACCCAAAGCGCAGCCGCGCGTCCACATTATGACAGTGCTGCGCCCATTGCCTATATGGTCGATATGGCGTCGGGCGCGGTGCTTGTCGACGAGGGCTCAGGCCAAAAAATCCCGCCTGCGTCGATGGCGAAGATGATGACGACCTATGTCGCGTTCGACTTAATCGCAAAAGGTAAATTGAAACCCGAAACGAAATTTACCGTTCGGCCTGAGACGTGGAAAGCTTGGAATAACACCGGCTCGACGATGTTCCTGAAACCCAACGAGAAGGTGCGCGTTGCCGATTTGTTGCACGGCGTTGTCACACTATCGGGAAATGATGCAGCGATCGTGCTGGCCCAAGGTATAGCGGGGAGCGAGGCGTCTTTTGTCGCGCGGATGAACATGACTGCCAAGAAGCTTGGCATGAGGGACAGCCATTTCGGCACCGCCAATGGCTGGCCCGATGAAGGGCGAACGATGACGACCGCGCACGATCTGGCCTTGCTAGGCGCTCGAACAATCCAAGATTTTCCATTACTTTACCGCCAATATTTCGGCCAAAGCGAATTCCGCTGGAACAATGTGACCCAGCCTAACCGGAACCCTATATTGGGAAAGATTGCCGGTGCCGATGGCGTTAAGACAGGACATACCGATGAAGCGGGCTACTGCTTCACCGGCACTGCGGAACAAAAGGGTCGACGCATTATAATCGTGGTCGCCGGTTTGGACAGCATGACCGCCAGAGCCGAAGAATCGATCAAAATGATGCGCTGGGGCTTCGAGGCGTGGCGCGCTCAGCCACTGTTTCGCGCGAACCGCGTTGTGGCGCATATTCCGGTTCAACTCGGGATCGATTCCAGAATAGACGCCATCGCACCGCGTTATCTCGCGCTGGCCTTGCCAGCAGGGCAAACACCGCGTTACAAGCTAGTCGTGAGATATAACGGCCCGGTGAAGGCGCCGTTGAAAAAGGGGGCTGAAGTGGCGAAATTGGTGGCTGTATTCAGCGATGGCAGCGAGCAGGTGATGCCGTTGATCGCGGCCAAATCAGTTGCCGAGGCGGGCTATTTCGGACGGGCACTGAACGGTTTAAAGCGGCTGATCGGCGTATGAGCGTACGCGGACGTTTTCTGTCAATCGAAGGTGGCGAAGGCGTTGGCAAATCAACGCAGATCGTGGCACTGGCCGACGCTATTCGTCAACACGGCCATGATGTTATTCTGACTCGCGAACCCGGCGGCACGCAAGGTGCAGAGGCTATCCGGCAAATGTTGCTTGGTGGCAGCGACGAGCGCTGGTTGCCCCGGGCCGAAGCCCTTTTGTTCGCCGCCGCACGCAGCGACCACGTCGAACGGCTGATCCGTCCGGCAATTGACAGCGGCAAGTGGGTCATTTCCGACCGGTTCCTCGACAGCAGCCGGGCCTATCAAGGCGGCGGGTCCGGGCTGTCCGATGCCGATATCATGACGCTTCACCAGATCGGCAGTAACGGCCAAATGCCAGACCGGACCTTGGTGCTTCGGCTCGATCCGGCAGAAGCGGCACGCCGTGCAAACCAACGTGACTTGAGCCGCCCCGACCGCATCCAAGCACGCGATTCGAGCTTCCACGCCGATGTTGATGTCGCCTTTTTTAGCTACGCCGAGCGTGACCCAGCGCGGATTCGATTGATCGACGCCGCTGGAAAGCCTGCGGATGTCACCAACCGGATGATTGCAGAAATCGCCGATCTATTGGCACCGGTATGACTGGATTGATCGGCCATGACGACGCGTGGCGGCAATTTTCGTCAGCGCTGACCGGCGGAAAACTGCATCATGGCTGGATATTGTCTGGACAACGCGGAATGGGGAAGGCAAGTTTTGCCGTGCGCGCAGCGGCGGCCTTGGTCGACCCCGACAACCGACATGCCAGCATGATTGCGCGTGGATCACATCCTGATATATTGACTATCAAGCGCTTACCAAAAGAACCACCTAAGGAAGATGAAGAGATTGATCCCGATGCTGAGCTCAAACGCAGCATCAGCATTGACCAGATCAGGCGGTTGCAGGCTTCGCTAACGACGCGCCCCGGGCTGGCGGATAAACGCGCTGTGATTATCGACGCGGCGGATGATCTTGAACGCGGCGGTGCCAATGCGCTCTTGAAATCACTCGAAGAGCCGCCTGTTGGTACGTATTTCCTGCTCGTCAGCCATGCCAGCGACCGGTTGTTGCCGACGGTGCGTTCGCGTTGCCAAATGCTTCGGTTCGATCCGCTCGGCGACGAGGCAATGGCAGGCGCGCTACGCGACATGGCTCCCGAAGCGAATGATGGTGAGATTAGCGCG
>JANLRW010000165.1:0-11232 GCA_031361925.1 Sphingomonadales bacterium | reverse complement strand
TGCCTCTTGGTCAGAAAAAACGGGTCCATTATAGTTCACGATGGCCCGCAACTGAGCAAGCGCCTCGTCAAAGGGCAACTTTTTCCGTTCGGGCGGCTTCGCGCGCAGCATCACGCCTGCGGGACCGTCGATGACCTCGAGTTCGGTTCCCGGCTCCCAATGCAGCCGGTCGCGCACGTCCTTTGGAATGACGACTTGCCCCTTGGCCGATACTTTCGTGTGCTTGGTCATACCGGTAAGATACATTCTTTCCGGCTGGCTCGCAATGCCGATCTCACGGTCAGATTAGAGGTGACTTACTCCCCAGCCTTCTTGAACAGCGTATCCGCCGTCAATTCGGGTTTCGCGCCTTCGTCTTCCTCTTCGCCGTTCAGCGCGGCTTCGGCTTTGCGGGCGGCTTCGGTGCGTTCGGCGCGGAGCTCTTCGATCAGCGCCTCACGGTCGGTGCCAAGGCGCAGGTCATCAGCGGCCTTGTTGTCGATACCGGCCTTCTTCGCGATGCGGTTGACGATAGCGTCGAGTTCGCGTTGTGATGCCAGACCCAAAGTTACCGGATCCTTCGGCTGAATTTCAGAGATGTTCCAATGGCTGCGGTCGCGGATTGCAGCGATTGTGTTACGGGTGGTGCCAATCAGCTTGCAGATCGCGCCGTCGGAAATTTCGGGGTGGTTGCGGATCAACCAGGCGATGCCGTCGGGCTTGTCCTGACGTTTCGACACCGGCGTGTAACGCGGGCCCTTGGTACGGCGGACCTGATCGGGACCGACGCTCATTTTCAGGACATAATCCTCGTCTGCCTGGCCCTTTTCGATTTCTTCCATCGCCAGCTCGCCGGCATGGACCGGATCGCGACCGGTATATTTCGAACCGGTCATGTCGTCGGCCATCGCCTGCACTTCGAGAATATGGATCGCGCAGAATTCGGCGATTTGCGGGAAGCTGAGTGCGGTGTTGTCAACCAGCCAGGCGGCGGTTGCATGTGGCATCAACGGGGTGGCCATGTCTGAAACTCCAATAATAAGGGCCGCCCCTTTCGGAGCGGCCTGAAACTGTCATTAACAGCTTTAAGCCAACTTCGCGCAATCGGCAAGCCGCAATCAGCGAAGGCGCTTGCGCTCGATATATCGGCGGTGCATTCATTCAGAAAATTCGGGAGGGATGTATGAAGCGCTTTTTCAAATGGCTCGGGATCATATTGCTTATCGCGGTCGCCGCGTTGTTTATCTGGGGCTATGCGCCCGATACGAATGCGGCAGCGATGAAGGCCAAATATGGCGGCGGAGCGTCGCAATTTGTCGAGCTGCAACCCGGTCTCAATGTGCACTACCGCGATGAGGGTCCACGTGATGGGCGGGTGTTGGTGCTGATCCACGGCTCGAACGCTTCGCTGCACACATGGGAGCCTTGGGTAAAGCGGCTGGGCAAGGATTACCGGATTTTATCGCTTGATCTGCCCGGACACGGCCTGACCGGTGCGCACCCAGGCGGCATTTATGACTATCCTGTATTTGTCGATGTTGTTGACAAGCTCATGACCAAACTTGGAATCACCAAAGCGGTGATCGGCGGTAATTCAATGGGCGGCGGCACGGCGTGGATGTTTGCGCTGGCGCACCCGGAAAAGACCCAGGCATTGCTTTTGGTAGACGCAGGCGGCGCGCCCGCTTGGCAGGCCAAGAAAATTCCCATCGGGTTCCGTGTGATGCGGATACCGGTGATTAAGGAACTGGCGCGGGTAATTGCGCCGCGCAGCATGTTCGAATCGAGTATCAAAACCTCAATGAGTGTGCAGTCAAAAATCGACGACAAGCTGGTCGACCGGTACTGGGAACTGAACCGTTACCCCGGCAACCGCGAGGCGACGATGAAGCGCTTTGCGCTTGAGCATAATAATCACCCCGCAACAAAAGCGAAACTCGCGACAATAAAGGTGCCGGTGATGATCATGTGGGGCGAGGAGGATAACCTGATCCCGGTCAGCTCGGCGCGCTGGTTTGCCGACGCGATCCCGGGGGCAAAGCTGGTGGTCTATCCCAAGGTAGGGCATATCCCGATGGAAGAAGTGCCAGACCAAAGCGCGGCGGATGTGAAGGCTTGGCTGGATGGGTTAACCAAACCAGCTGCCTAAACTTCCAACACAATCTTACCCACATGATCTCCTGTCTCCATGTGCGCATGCGCGGCGGCCGCGTCTGTGAGCGGAAAGCTCTTGTCCATCTCGGGACGCAATTCGCCACCCGCGACCATTGGCCAAACGGTGTTATAGATTTCTTGTGCCAGCAACGCCTTGAACTCCGCCGAACGCGGGCGCAGCGTTGATCCGGTGAGCATCAAGCGGCGGCTCATGACATAGGCCATGTTGATTTCGGCCACCATGCCGCCTTGCACCGCGATGGTGACATGGCGGCCATCTTCGCGAAGGCATTGTAGATTGCGCGCGACATAGCTGCCCGCGACCATGTCGAGCACGATATGAACGCCCGCGCCGCTTGTAATTCTTTTCACTTCTTCGACAAAGTCTGCGGTCGCATAGTTGATTGCGTGGTCCGCCCCCAGCGCCTTTGCTGCGCCGCATTTGTCGTCTGATCCACAGGTGACGATAACGGTCAGCCCGAACAATTTGCCAAGCTTGATCGCCATGCTGCCAATGCCACTGGTGCCACCGTGGACAAGAATGCTCTCCCCTTCGCAGGCGTAAGCGCGCTCGAATACGTTGTGCCACACGGTAAACATTGTTTCCGGCAATGCCGCCGCTTCGGCCATGCTCAACGTCGCTGGCACCGGCAGGCAATGCTCGAAACGCGCAAGGCAATACTCAGCATAGCCGCCGCCCGATACCAGCGCGCAAAGCTGGGTACCGATTTCACCAGCGTCAACGCCGTCACCAACGGCGACCACATTGCCCGAAACTTCCAGCCCGGGAAGATCGCTCGCACCGGGTGGCGGCGGATATAGTCCTTTGCGCTGGATGACGTCAGGGCGATTGACCCCTGCAAAGGCGACCTTGAGTAGCACCTCGCCCGCCCCCGGAACAGGAACGGGGCGCTGGCAGGGCAGCAATACTTCGGGTCCGCCGGGCGTGCTGATTTCAATCGCGGTCATCGTTTCCGGTAAATCAGCCATATACTCCAATTGCCCCCTTTGGATGACGCGGGTATTACGCAGCTTCTGTATTGACAGCAAGCGCGGTCCAGTAAATTATGCGGTGTCAGACCTTGGTATTTCGGCGGTTGAGGTTTGAAGCGATTTTGTTCGGCGCAAGGCGCCGGGGCGCGGGTTTAGTGGTTGTAGGGCAAGCCGCGCCAACGCAGCAATGGACAAAATCGGTCAAATCCCGAAGGAACGGCAAAATGGCTTCGATATCGAACATAAATACCCTTGAACTTAGAACCACTAAGTCCGGCGGGCATTTACGTCGGATATCTTTTCTATTTTGCCGCCTCAACCGCGTAAATACCAAGGCCTGACCCCCAATGGATAGCGACGAAAATCTGCCGCTGCGCCGCAATGATCCGTTGGCCAATTTGGTCCGGCAGGATCTTGACCCCCTGTCGGTTGCCGAACTCGAAGAACGGATTGCCGCGTTGAAATCCGAAATCGGCCGGTGTGAGGGCAAGATCGCTTTCGCCACCCGCCACCGCAGCGCCGCCGATGCGCTTTTCAAGACATGATCGCCCGCCGATCTTTGAGAATTTTCACGGCCAATCGGTTATCTGCAATATGGCGGTTGAAAGCGGCGAAACGGACGCCGATATAGTGATGAATTGAACCAGCGACCCAAAAGCTAGGAGCCTAGAATATGCCATCATTTGCGGAATCGCTGGAAGCCACGCTTCACAATGCGCTGAAACATGCAGGCGACCGGGCGCATGAATATGCGACGCTGGAACATCTGTTGCTGGCGCTAATCGACGATGCGGATGCCGCCAAGGTGATGCAGGCCTGTGGCGTTGACCTCGGAGAGCTGTCCGATATCGTTATTACTTATCTCGACAGTGAGCTTGAAAGCCTCAAAGTCGAAGGCAAAGTCGATCCATCCCCGACCAGCGGGTTCCAGCGCGTGGTGCAAAGGGCCATCTTGCACGTCCAAAGCTCGGGCAAAGATGTTGTCACCGGCGCGAATGTGCTGGTCGCGCTATTTTCGGAACGCGAGAGTTACGCCGTTTATTTTCTGCAACAACAGGACATGAGCCGTCTCGACGCGGTCAGCTATATTAGCCATGGCATCGGCAAAGACGGCAAACTTGCCGAACCGCGCCAAATTTCTGGTAGTGAGCAAAAGAACGAAGACGAGGGCGAACCCAAGACCAAGAAGGACAAAAAGGAAGGCGCGCTTGACCAGTTTACCGTCAATCTGAATGAAAAGGCCAAGCAGGGCCGCATCGACCCGCTCATCGGGCGCAGTGCCGAGGTTGACCGCACCGTGCAAATCCTATGCCGCCGGTCGAAGAACAACCCGCTCTATGTCGGCGAACCCGGCGTGGGCAAGACAGCAATTGCCGAAGGTCTGGCGCGGCGCATCGTCGAAAATCAGGTGCCCGAGGTGCTATTGCCTGCGGTCATTTACTCGCTCGACATGGGTGCGTTGCTGGCTGGCACCCGCTACCGCGGCGACTTCGAGGAACGATTGAAGGCGGTTGTGTCGGAGCTGGAAAAGCTGCCCGACGCAATTCTTTTCATCGACGAAATTCACACCGTAATCGGTGCCGGCGCGACTTCGGGCGGCGCGATGGATGCTTCGAATTTGCTCAAGCCCGCGCTTTCGGGCGGCACAATCCGCTGCATCGGTTCGACCACCTACAAGGAATTCCGCAACCATTTCGAAAAAGACCGCGCACTGCTACGCCGGTTTCAGAAGATCGACGTCAACGAACCGAGTATCGAAGACACGATAAAGATTCTCGCGGGACTGCGGTCAGCGTTTGAAGAGCATCACAAGGTGAAATACACCCCTGATGCCCTGAAAGCGGCAGTCGAACTGTCGTCGCGTTACATCAACGACCGCAAGCAGCCCGACAAGGCGATCGACGTGATCGACGAAGTTGGCGCGATGCAGATGTTGGTAGCACCGTCAAAACGCCGCAAATTGATTACTGCCCGCGAAATCGAGGCTGTTATTGCGACAATCGCGCGTATCCCGCCAAAACAGGTATCGACCGATGACAAGACCGCATTGGGCAGCCTTGAAGCCGACCTGAAACGCGTCGTCTTCGGGCAGGATAAAGCCATTGAGGTGCTTGCAAGTGCGATTAAACTCTCGCGTGCTGGCCTTCGTGACACCGAAAAGCCCATCGGCAGCTATTTGTTCTCAGGGCCAACCGGTGTCGGTAAGACCGAAGTCGCGCGCCAACTTGCGGACATTTTGGGTATTCCGCTCAAGCGCTTCGACATGTCCGAATATATGGAGCGCCATAGCGTCAGCCGCTTGATCGGTGCGCCTCCGGGCTATGTCGGATTTGACCAAGGTGGGTTGCTGACCGATGCCGTCGACCAAAGCCCGCATAGCGTGCTGTTGCTTGACGAAATCGAAAAAGCCCATCCTGACCTGTTCAATATCTTGTTGCAGGTAATGGATAATGGCCGGCTCACCGACCATCACGGCAAAACCGTGGATTTCCGTAATGTCATACTGATTATGACCACCAACGCCGGGGCCAGTGACATGGCCAGGGAAGGGATTGGTTTCGGCAATAATATCAGCAAGGAAGATGCAGGTGACGAGGCAGTCAAAAAGATGTTCGCGCCAGAATTCCGCAACCGCCTCGATGCGACTGTGCCGTTCAGCTATTTGCCGACCGAAGTCGTCGCGCGGGTTGTCGACAAGTTCATCCTGCAGCTAGAATTGCAATTGGCCGACCAGAATGTGCATATCAAGCTGGATGATGCGGCGCGCGCTTGGTTGACGGAACGGGGTTATGACAAGCTCTACGGGGCTCGTCCGATGGGACGGCTCATTCAGGAAAAGATCAAACAACCATTGGCCGAGGAGCTGCTGTTCGGCAAACTTGTCCACGGCGGCGAGGTTGCGGTGCATATCAAGGATGACGCGCCGGCGTTTGAAGTGACCCCTGCGCCGCCCAAGGCAAGCAAGCCGAAAGCGCCCAAAAAGAAAAAGGCCGAGGGCAAGCCCAGTAAGGCGGAATAATTAAGGCCCGACGGCGATCAATTCCGCCGTCGGACCGATCCCGTCAAACAGTGCTGGCTCGGTTCCAGTCATCCAGACCTGCGCGCCAGTATCGGCTAACCGTTCGAACAAGGCGGCACGACGCGACGGGTCAAGATGTGCCGCCACCTCGTCGAGCAGCAATATCGGCGGCGTCCCACGTTGCTTCCCGACCAGCGCGGCGTGAGCCAATATTAACGAGAGCAGCAAAGCCTTTTGTTCGCCGGTGGACGAATCGTCCGCCGCCTGTCCGTTCGCGCGGTTACACACCACTAAATCAGCGCGGTGGGGCCCGATCAATGTTCGCCCTGCCCCGGCGTCACGGCGGCGGGATTTTCTCCAGATGTCGCGGAGGTCAGCCTCGGATTGCGGCGTTTGGGTGTCGAGCTTGATATCGGGCACGGCAAATGGCCCAACAGGTGCAACATCGAGCTGAGCAACCAGCGCATCCATCATGCGCTGCCGCGCTTCGACGATCGCACCACCGCTTTCCGCCATTTGTGCTTCCAATGCATCGAGCCACAGCGGGTCGGGTGAACTATCGGCGCTCAACAATTTGTTGCGTTGTTGCACCGCCTTTTCATACCGGCTGCTGACCCTCGCGTGCATCGGTTCAAGCGCCAGCACCAGCCGGTCGAGAAACCGCCGCCGCGCGCCAGCACCATCGGAAAACAAGCGGTCCATCGACGGCGTAAGCCAGATCACCGACAGCCATTCAGCAAGGCCGTTGATCGTCGCGTTTGCGCCATTGATCCTTACCTTACGGCGCTCCGGCGCGTCGGCATCGACCGCAGTGCCGAGTATGACATCGCCGATCTCTGCGGTCACGACAAAGCTGCCACCACCCCCGTTCCGCGACATTTCAGCAAGACCGGCGCGGCGCAGACCGCGGCCGGGCACAAGCAACGAAATTGCCTCCAATATATTGGTTTTGCCAGCACCATTGGCACCGTAGAGCGCGACAAACTGCGCCGTCGGCTGCAACGACAACGCGGCATGGTTGCGAAAATCGGTCAGCGAAAGGCGGGAAAGAGCCATATGTCGCATCGCTATAGAAGCCCATCGGCGGGTCAACCGGATAATCGGCATTATTGCCGTAAATGAGGTGACCAAATATTGGTGTAATATACTATTTTGTATGATGTTACATATATGGATGAATTGACAGAAATCTGCTAATATGTTGTTTTTGTTATAATAATTATAACTGGCACGTCTCCTGCTATAACCTTTGCATAGCCGGAATGGTCCGGTGGATTAAACAAAGGAAATTAAAATGACACTTTCTTCACGCACCCAAATCGCTTCGGTATTTGCCGCTATATTCTGTGCTTTTATCACAATCGGCATGAGCGTCGCACCTGCTGTCGCACCTGTTGCAAGCCTCGTTGCTTGATCCGGGATACCGAGCCGCTGACCGTTCAACCCACTACCCGGTAAATTTGCATGAGCGAATTCAACCGGGCGGGCGGTAACACATTAGGGAGTATGTAACATGACACGTTTGGTTCTGGACAAGGCCAATAAGAAAATTCTCGGCGTCTGCGCTGGGCTGGCAAACTGGACTGGGATTGACCCGCTGGTTGTCCGCCTGCTTTTCGTTATCACCACGTTGATTGGCGTCGGTTCGCCCATTATCATTTATATCCTGCTTGCGATGATATTGGATTGATCGATATCGGTCATTTCCCCTTGCGTCTGCGCACCGAAAAAGGGCAGTAATGCTTCGGCAGCAGGAGACGGCCCGTTGGCTGACGATACTCACCACGACGAAAATCATTTCGGCTCACGCGAATTCGAACGCGGCGCGGTCAGCATCGCTGCGGAAATACGCGAATCGGGTGCTGGCAGGCAGAAGATTTCGGTCATTGATCTGTCACGGTCTGGTTTCCGGATGCACTGTATTTTCCTAATACCCCAAGAACGCACGGTTTTTTTGACCATGCCGGGGTTCGAATCAATGGAAGCGCGGATTGCTTGGCATGATGATGATTATTATGGCTGCGAGTTTAAACAGCGGTTGCATGAGGCGATTTATGACCATGTGATCCGCACCTATCCGTTGCTGGGTCGGCGACGCTGAACAACGACGCGCCGCTAGCCACCGTATCTTAGGTCGATGCTGAATCGTATTTTACGCACCGCTAAGTTATTGTTGGTGCTGGCAGCGTTGTTGATAGTCGCCTTCTATGTTGATGAATGGAGCGACGCAGGCGCGCCCGTTCTGATCGCGGGGCAAAAGCTGCATATCGCCGACGGTGACAGCTTTAGCGTTGGCACCCAAAAGCTTCGGCTAGACGGCATCGACGCCCCCGAATATCGCCAAATCTGCCAAGATGCCGCTGGCACTGCTTGGCAATGTGGCAAAGCATCACGTGCTGCGCTGGAACAGATTTTAATCCAACCGGGCCTTGAATGCATTGCCGGTGTGCGGGACAAATATGCGCGCGCAATCGCAACATGCTCAACGACGGCGTTACCCGATATTGCAGCAGCCCAGGTGCGCAGCGGTATGGCGGTTAGCGATGAATTTTATGGTATCCGCAGCTACGGCGAAGAGGAAGACAGCGCCCGCGCCGCCAAAAGTGGGCTATGGACCGGCGAATTTTTACGACCGGACGAGTGGCGCGCCGCGAACGGACGTTGAACTGGGCAACAATCGGCTTATCCTACCTCTAAATAAATAATAACATCCGGGTCGCGATTATTTCCTATGCTTAGGAGGACGTCGGCTATGGGTAATTCACTCGAAGATTTTGCGCTCGATGCTCTGGCCGCGATTATTGGCCATGATGATGTCAACGAGTTCCTGATCAACAAGCTGTGCAACGCCGCCCGCAACCGTCCGCATCCGTGGTCGACCAAGCATGACTATATTAGCTGGTCGGCGCTGACCGATAAAAACTATAGCGCGCGGCTGCTGCCCGCAAAGCGCTATCCGGCAAATGAGGCGCTTGGAACGAGGCGGCCGCCGCTCACCGATGTCGCCAAATTGTTCGATGCGCCGCCCGCTGGTCAGCGTGTTTGCCCAAAGTCTACGATGTTGTTTCCGGCGTTTGCGCAATATCTGACTGACGGCTTCCTGCGCACACAGATGTCGAACGATCCCCCTTTTGGCAGCGGCAACGAAGACCGCAAGCGGACCACGTCGAACCACGATATTGACCAGAGCCCGCTGTACGGTCGGACGCCGACGCAAACCATGGCGCTGCGCGATTTGCGTGGGACGGCCGGAACGAAGGGCCGGTTGAAATCGCAGATGGTGGGCGGTGAAGAATATTCACCGTTCCTCTACGGCGCAAATGGCAAGGTGAAGACAGAATTTTGCGACGCGGCGGGCGTGTCGATACTTGACCAGCCGCTCGGCCTCAACGGTGTGCCCCCCGGCGCACCCCTATTTGCAAAATTATTCGCAGTCGGTGGCGACCGGGTGAACGCGACACCCCAAGTGGCGATGATGAACACGTTGTTTCTGCGCGAACATAACCGGTTGGCGGCGATGCTGGAGGCCGACAACCCAAGCTGGGACAGTGAGCGGGTGTTCGAAATCGCGCGCAACATCAGCATTGTAATGTTTATCAAGATCGTGATCGAGGAATATATCAACCATATCAATACGTCAGTTTTCCGTTTCCGCGCCGATCCCCGCGCCGCTTGGAAGGCCGACTGGTACCGGCCAAATTGGATGACGACCGAATTCAGCCTGCTCTACCGCTGGCATTCGCTCGTGCCGCAGCGTTTGAAATGGGCGGGACAGGACATGGATGCGGCGAGTTTGTTGCTTAACAACGACCTGTTACTCAAATCGGGGCTGGCCAACAGCTTTGCGGAGTTTTCATCGAACAACGCGACCGAACTCGGCTTGGGCAATTCGGCGACGTTCCTGCATAAAGCCGAGGAAAAGGCGATCGCGCAAGCGCGAACCAACGAGGTCGCGAGCTACAATGATTACCGCCTGGCGATGGACATGGACCCCGCCGAATCCTTTGCTGAACTTGTTGGTAAAACCAAGAACGCCAAGGAAAAAGCTCGCCGCGACGCACTTGCCAGTGAATTGAAGCGGCTTTATGGAACTATTGAAAACGTTGAATTTTATGTCGGGCTGTTCGCCGAACCACGCGAAACAAACGGCCCGTTGCCCGACCTCATTCTGGCGATGGTGGCGATGGACGCGTTTTCGCAAGCGCTGACCAATCCGCTGCTCAGCGAACATATCTATGGCAATAAAGCGAACCGCGAACTGGCATTCACCAAGAAAGGGTTAGCCGAAATCGAAAATACCCGTCGACTGCGTGATGTGCTGGTCCGCAATTCGACAGGACTCGGCGACCGCTTTGTCGGGATGACAAGACCCGATTGGGAACGCGCCTAACCAACCTTGCGAACGAAGACGGTTCCCGCCGAATAGCCCGCGCCGAACGAGCAGATGAGTCCGATATCGCCCGCAGCCAAGTCCGCGTTGTGTCTGTGGAATGCGATAATCGAACCAGCACTTGAGGTATTGGCGTAGGTGTCGAGCACGGTCGGGCTTTCATCGTCGGTCGCCTCATGGCCGAGTACGCGCTGAGCGATCAGCCGGTTCATGCCGGTATTGGCCTGATGCAGCCACATACGGCGCAAATGATCGCCGGATAGCCCGAGGCTTTCGGCATGATCGAGGATCATACTGCCGACCATCGGCACGACTTCTTTAAACACCTTGCGGCCTTCTTGGACGAACAATTTGTCATTACGCGGGCCACTTTGATCGACGGGTCCATCGCCGTGCGCGCGGTTGAGGAAGCCGAAATTGTTGCGGATATTGTTGGAGAACTGGGTTTTTAGGCGCGTTCCAAGGATTTCCCAATGACTGGCTGGTGCTATGTCTTTCGCTTCGACGAGGATAGCGGTCGCCACATCGCCAAAGATGAAGTGGCTGTCGCGGTCACGCCAGTTCAGATGGCCCGACGTGATCTCCGGATTGACCACCAAAACCGACTTCGCATTGCCACTGCGGATATAATCGGCGGCGGTCTGGATACCGAAAGTCGCCGACGAGCACGCGACATTCATGTCAAAACCGAAGCCGC
>JANLRW010000164.1:0-33415 GCA_031361925.1 Sphingomonadales bacterium | reverse complement strand
TGCTGCTGTCGGCAGGCGCTGCGCGTTTGGCCTGATCGTTCGCGTTTTCGGCTTCGTCTTCTTCGTCCGCTTCGACCTCAACCTCGGCAGCTGCCACTGCTGCGCCGGTTTTTACCAGTCGCGCCGGCGTCTCGTAACTCGACGTTTCCTCGCTCGCCAGCTTGTGCAGCTTGCGCGCCTCGGCTGACAGCAGGAACGGCGCTTCGATGGCGTGATAATCGACGACGCCGCGCCACAGCCTTTCGAACAGGTAGCCGCCGTCCTCTGCGATCCGCCCCGACCATTTGCCCTCATTGTCCTGCGCCTGCATCCACAAAGCGGCCTTGGCCACTGCGGCGGCACGGTCGCCGCTGCCGAGATCGGGATCGAGCGCACCCGTCAGCGCCATCGCCTCGATAATCGTTCCGTCATAACGGCGCGGGATATAGGCCATCAGGCTACGCATCCGCCGTGCGTGTTCGACCAGAGCCGCGAGATCGTTGCCGCTGCGCGCACCGCCCGATGTCTCGAGTATCATCCCCGACAGCCCGGTGCCGACGAGATGGACGTCGAGCGCGTTGTCGTCCTTGACGTAGATTTCGCTTCGGCCCTTGGCTACCTTGTAGAGCGGGGGCTGCGCGATGAAGAGGTGTCCGCGCTCGATAATCTCGGGCATTTGCCGGTAGAAGAAAGTCAGCAGCAAGGTGCGGATATGCGAGCCATCGACATCAGCGTCGGTCATGATCACGATCTTGTGATAGCGCAGTTTTTCGATGTTGAAATCGTCCCGGCCGATGCCGGTGCCCATCGCCTGGATCAACGTTCCGACTTCCTTTGAGCTAAGCATCCGGTCAAAACGTGCGCGTTCGACGTTGAGGATTTTCCCCTTCAGCGGCAGGATCGCCTGATAATGTCGGTCGCGGCCCTGCTTGGCCGAGCCACCAGCGGAATCGCCTTCGACGAGGAAAAGCTCCGATTTCGCCGGGTCCTTTTCCTGACAGTCGGCGAGCTTGCCGGGCAGCGAGGCAATGCTCATCACGCTTTTGCGCGACGCCTCACGCGCCTTGCGTGCGGCTTCACGTGCCGCAGCGGCGTCAATGACTTTCTGGATCACGGTTTTGGCGTGGGCAGGGTTTTCCTCCAGCCAATCGCTCATCCGGTCGGCCATCAGGCTTTCGAGCGGTTGGCGCACTTCGGAGGATACAAGCTTATCCTTGGTCTGCGACGAAAATTTCGGATCGGGCAGTTTGACCGAGACAATTGCGGTCAACCCTTCGCGCATATCGTCACCGGTCAGCGCGATTTTCTCTTTCTTCAATATCCCCGTTTTCTCGGCATAATTGTTGATCGTGCGGGTCAGTGCAGAGCGGAACGCCGCCAGATGGGTCCCACCATCGCGCTGCGGAATGTTGTTGGTGAAGCAAAGGACGTTCTCGTAGTATGAGTCGTTCCATTCGAGGGCGACGTCGATACCAATGCCGTCACGCTGCGACGTTATGGTGATCGGCTCAGCCAGCATTGCTGCCTTGTTCCGGTCAAGATATTTGACGAACGCGCCGATACCACCTTCGTAATAAAGATCGATTTCCTTTACATCCGAATGGCGCGCATCGCGCAGCAATATGTGAACGCCCGAGTTCAGAAACGCCAGTTCGCGGTAGCGATGTTCGAGTTTGTCAAAATCGAACTCGGTGACGTTTTTGAACGTTTCGGTTGACGGCACGAATGACACCCGCGTGCCGTTTTTGGGCTTGCCGTCAACAATGGGCGCGTCGCCGGTGATTTTGAGCGGCGCCACCGCATCGCCATAAGCAAAACGCATTTCATGCTGCTTGCCATCACGCCAAATGACGAGATCGAGATATTCCGAAAGCGCATTGACCACCGAAACGCCGACACCGTGCAGGCCACCCGAAACTTTGTAGGCGTTATCGTCTGACGTATTTTCAAACTTTCCGCCAGCGTGCAGCTGGGTCATGATGACCTCGGCTGCGGAAACACCCTCTTCGCTGTGCATACCGGTCGGGATGCCGCGGCCGTTATCTTCGACTGACACCGACCCGTCGGCGTTCAATTCAATCAAAACCAGATCGCAGTGACCGGCCAGCGCCTCGTCGATCGCGTTGTCCGAAACCTCGAAAACCATGTGGTGAAGCCCACTGCCGTCATCGGTATCGCCGATATACATGCCAGGGCGTTTGCGGACAGCGTCGAGGCCTTTCAACACCTTGATGCTGTCGGCACCATATTCATTCTGGTTGGGATTGGCGGCGCTATCGCCAGTGGGTTCTTCGTTGGTTTCGATCATCTTTGGATCATAGGGTATGACACTAAAAAACCCAAGGGAAAGCCGCAAAAATCAGCCATTTTTCCACAGGGTTTTCAATGGTGAAGCGTTGTGCCAGTTTGTCGCATCCAGACCGAACACCGGATGCACAAGAATGACCATTGATCCTCATACCGAACTTGAAAAACCCTTTGGCGATTTTGGCGCGTTGATCGGTGCTTGGGGTATCGAAAAATCTGGAGAGCCGGCAATTGCCGACAGCCAGAATACGCTCAATTGGAACGAATTGGCGGCGCTGACGGCCCGGATCGCCGCGCAGTTGCAGCGCGACGGATTGGCGCGGGGCCAAGCGGTGGCGATATTGGGGGCGACCAATGTAAACTATGCGCTTGTTTATCTGGCAGCGGTGCGGGCGGGGGGATGCGCGGCACCGCTCACCACTTCGGCCACGCCAGCGCAGCTTATTGCGATGCTAGGCGATTCAGGGGCGAGGCACCTGTTTATCGACGCGGCTAAGTTGGCAGACCTGGCGGGGCATGATTTGGGCGATGTGAAAATTGTGATGCTAAATGCGTTGGACAGCTGGATGGCCGACGAGGGCGAGACCTATACCGCGATGGCTCCGGTGCCGACCGATCCGTTCAACATCATCTATTCAAGCGGCACAACGGGAACGCCCAAGGGCATCATTCATTCGCACGCGATGCGCTGGCACCAGATGGCTGGCGGTTACAAGTCGATTTATGGTCGCGACACTCGATCTTTGGTGTCAACGCCGTTATATTCGAACACCACGCTCGCAGTGTTTTTGCCGACAATATGTCACGGCGGTTTTGCGCGGCTTATGGAGAAGTTCGACGTCGCAAGCTATCTGGCACACGCGGTGGCCGACCATACCACGCATACCATGCTGGTGCCGGTGCAATACCAACGGCTAATGGCTTATGACGGCTTTGACGGGCATGATCTGTCCAACTTTGTCGTCAAATTCTGCACAAGCGCGCCGTTTCCGGCGGAACTGAAGGCCGATGTTGTCAAGCGATGGCCGGGCGGGCTCGTTGAAATTTACGGCATGACCGAAGGCGGTGTCGTGTGCATGTTGCAGGCACATAATTTCCCGGACAAATTACATACCGTGGGGCAACCGGTGACGGGGCACGAGCTGATCGTGCTTGATGATGACGACAACCGCTTGCCGCCGGGATCAAAGGGTATACTCACCGGCCGGTCGCCGACGATGATGTCAGGCTACAAGAACCAGCCGGACAAGACCCGCGAAATGGAATGGCGCGACGAAGATGGCAATATCTGGCTGAAAACCGGTGATATCGGTATCGTTGACGAAGATGGCTTTGTTTCGATTGTCGGCCGCGCGAAAGACATGATTATCTCGGGTGGGTTTAATATCTACCCCAAGGATCTTGAGGAATTGCTCGAAGCACAACCCGAAGTTGCCGAAGCTGCCGTGGTTGGCATCGCTTCGCTCGCGTGGGGCGAAACACCGGTAGGCTTTGTGCGTTTTGACAGCGGCAGTGGACGGTCAACTGGCGAAGTCCTCGAGCGGGTCAATGCGCAGCTTGGCAAGACCCAGCGGATTTCTGCGTTATATGCCATCGACGAAATGCCGCGCAGCCATATCGGCAAGCTGCTCAAAACAGAGTTACGCGACCTTGCTACGGAGAATTGGGCTAAGGAGAAGCAGAATGGAGCCTAAATTCGGTCCCGAACTCAGCATGGTGGTATCGGTCCTGCAAACGGCGCTGACGCCTGCATTCCTGCTGGTTGCGGTCGGTAGCCTCCTCAACGTCCTGACGGGCCGACTGTCGCGCATCGTTGACCGCTCGCGCGATCTGCAACGCCAATATGCGGAAACCGAGGGCAATGCGCATGAACGCGTGGTCAGCGAACTGCGCATCATTGAAAAGCGGATGCGGGTCGTGGGTTCGTCGATTCTTTTCGCGGTGCTGTCGGCGATCACCGTGTGCATCATGATCGGCGTGCTTTTCCTGATGGGTCTGACCAATTTTTCGGCGGCTTGGGTTGCAGTTGCGGTGTTTATGATTGCGCTGGCGCTGCTGGCGGGGTGTTTGTTGCAGTTTGTGCGCGAGATCAAGCTAGCGACCTATGCCATTTATGTGCCCGAGGAATATCTCGAGCTTCCAGCACCACCACAAAAACGCGTCCGCAAACCCCGCAGTTCGGGGTAAAATTATCATGGGCACCGTGTTTGTGGTTATATTCATTGTTTCGGCGGCGTTGCTGGTGGGGGCTTTTTGGGGCGTATATGGCAGGCTGTCGAACCGGACCGAGGGATTTATAGTCGCTATAGCGGGCGGCGCGCTCATCATGTCGGTCATTGGCGAACTCGTCGAGCCATCGGCCAAAGAGAGCAATGTCTGGGTGGTCATCGCGGCTTTGGCTGCCGGAGCCGTGCTGTTCTCTGCCGCCGATTACTGGATTGACGAGAAACTGAAGTCCGACGAGGGTGTGGGGCTGCTTGCGGCCATTACTTTTGACGGCGTCCCGGAAAATCTTGCACTCGGCGTCGCGCTTGTCGGCGCTACGCCAGCCGAAGTCGCGGCGCTAGCAGGATCGATCCTGCTGTCCAACCTGCCCGAAGCCGCAGGCGGTGCGCGCGGGATGAAAGATGGGGGTATGAAGCCGCCTACGATTTTTGCGCTGTGGGCAGGGGCGACAGCGTTACTGGCGGCGGCGGCCCTGATCGGCAATATCGCGCTGGCTGGCGCTAGCGTCCACACCTTGGCCGCGATCCGCTGCGTGGCCGCTGGTGCCGTCGTCGCTTCGCTTGCAACTGAGGTTTTTCCCAAAGCATTTAAGGAAGACCGTCATCTTGCCGGCGTTGCCACTGCGCTGGGGTTGATTATTGCGGTGCTGCTCGAAAGCTTATCGGGTTAACCCTTGCGGCCCAACGTTTCGACGCGCGCCATCACTGCACGGCGGATGGCAGGCGTCACGAATTTGCCGATCTCGCCGCCGTAAAGTGCTATTTCCTTGACCAAGCGGCTGGCAATGGGCTGCAATGAAACGGCGGCCATCAGGAAAACTGTTTCGACATTCTCGTTCAATTGCCGGTTCATGCCGGTAAGCTGATATTCATATTCGAAATCGGTCACGCCGCGTACGCCGCGGATAACCACCGATGCACCTTGGCTGTCGGCAAAATCCATCAAAAGCGAGTTGAAGCCGACGACGCGGATATTGCCGTTGCCAAGTGCCGCCACTTCCTGCTTCACCATCTCGATACGCTCGTCATCGCTAAACATCGGGGACTTGGCGGCGTTGGTGGTGACCCCGATGATGAGTTCATCCACCAGCTTCGCACCGCGCTCGATCACGTCCATATGACCGAATGTGATTGGATCGAATGTGCCGGGATAAACCCCGATTCTATGTGCCATGCTACCGGTCCCTCTGCGTAATGTAGTTGGCGATGGCACGCAGCAGATCGGCCTCCTGCCCGTAACCCGCCAGCTGCCCAACCGCCTGTTCAACAAGCATCGCCGCCTGCTGCTTGGCGCGGTTGAGGCCCATCAGCGACACGAATGTGCCTTTGCCCGCATCGGCGTCTTTTTGCAGGGCCTTGCCAGCTAATTCGGGGTCGCCCTCGACATCCAATATGTCGTCCGCAATCTGGAAAGCGAGGCCGATATCGCGGGCATATCCGCGCAAATGGGTGCGGCCTTCGGGCGGAATATGGCCAAGGATCGCGCCCATTTCGACGCTCGCGGCAATCAGCGCACCCGTCTTTAGTGCCTGAAGCCGTGTCACTGTGGGCAAATCAAAAGTTGATTTCTCGGCCTCCAAATCCATCATCTGGCCGCCTGCCATACCGTCAGGCCCGCTCGCTAGCGCCAGCGTCGCGATCAGCTCGCTGCGGATGAACGGGTCGCTATGTGTGCCTGAATTGGCCAAAATCTCGAAGGCGAGGGCATGGAGCGAATCACCTGCCAGCACCGCCGTGGCTTCGCTATATGCGCGGTGGACCGTCGGTTTTCCCCGCCGCATATCGTCGTCATCCATGCATGGAAGGTCGTCGTGGATGAGCGAATAGACATGGATCGCCTCAACCGCTGTCCCGACCCGCAGCGCAACATCGCGGCCGACATGGAACAACGAGGCAGTCGCCACCACCAGCAACGGTCGCAAACGCTTTCCACCACCAATCGCGGCGTGACGCATTGCGGCATATAGCGGGTCGCGCGCGTCACCGGGCAAAACCAATAATTGCGCAAAATCATCGTCAATTTCGGTGGCAATTTGTGCGAGCGCATTGTGCAACAGCATGGAATTTGCGGCGTCGGCCATCATCCAGCGTCGAACGCCGTTGTGCCGGTAGGAGCACCATCAGCGCCAAGCGTAATTGCTTCGATCCGGGCCTTTGCCGCATCCAGCCGCTGCTGGCACAATGCACGCAATTGGTTGCCACGCTCGTATAACGCAATGGCTTCGTCGAGTGGCGCTTCGCCGCTTTCCAGCGTGTGGACGATCTGCTCCAACGCCTTTAGCGCCTGTTCGAAATTCATATTAGTGGGTTCGTCTGCCATAATGATAAGCATTGGCGCGGTGGCGCGGACGGGTCAAGTATTTCGCCGCTGCGCAATTCCTTCGTGCCCGTCATAATTTTACTTTCCAATGTCATAAAGCTGCGGCAAACATAGTCTCTATGAAAAAAACCCTTCTCATCCTCGCCCCGTTGTCCTTGCTAGCGTTAGCGGCATGCAACAAAACCGAAACCCCTGCTGAAGGCGAGGCCGGTGCCGAAGGCACCGCTAAAACCGCTGCACCGGTAGCAATGCCGCCAGCGATTACCGCGACCGGCACCTACCGCTGCGCAGATAGCACGATCTTATATGTCGATTTTCTGGGCGCAAATGAAGCTGCAGATATTCGCGTCGGCGATAAAACAGCAGCCGCTGTTCGCGTAACCGCACCGGCACCAGTAGCACCCGCCGCCGGTGCCGCCCCTGCTGCCGAAGCAGCACCTGCGGGTCCGTTGAAATCGGCCGACGGCGAAAGCTCGCTGTCAGGCAGTGGCAAGCAGATCAACGTAAAGCTAGCGGGCAAAGGCGCGCAGACCTGCAAGAGCTAAATTCACGATTTTGTCTCAACCAAAGGGGTCGGTTTTTCCGGCCCCTTTTTTGTGGGCCCGTGTCGGAGGCGGCCCAAAACCGCGGTTCCTTTTCCAATTCTTGCACCCGGTCCGGCCTGGCCTTCAATAACGTCATTGGCAACTGCTTCACCGCAACATTTGCAAATCATATGTGCCTCTACGTTTCCGCCGCATCCAGAGTGCGTCACGTTTAGCGGAACGCCTTTTGGTCCGGTCAGCCAGCGGTCCCCCCAATTCATGAGTGCAATAAGTGCTGTTAGAAAATCGCGGCCTTTTTCGGTTAAGTGATATTCATACCGGACCCGGCCGTCCCGATACGGCGTCCGCTCCAGCACCCCGTGTTCGACCAATGTGGCCAACCGTTCGGCGAGCACTTTTCGCGGAATGCCCAGATCTTTCTGGATGTTGTCAAACCGGGTTACTCCCAGAAACGCATCACGAAGGATCAGTGGCGACCACCATTCTCCCACCACATCGAGGGTTCGGGCGACCGAGCACGCAAAATCGGAGAAGCTGGTTCGTTGCATGATACGGCGATAGCTAAGTTCCTTTACTAAATCCAGATCCTTACGTAGGTTCCTTTAATAGACCGTGATTCGCGGTCGCCAGAAAGGAGCACTCCGATGCCAATGATCGACCTCTATCACCAAGAAGGAAGTTTTACGCCAGAAGCCCAAGGCGCTCTGGTCAACAAGCTGACGGCATTATTGCTCGAAATGGAGGGCGCGACCGACAATATGAGCTCGCGTGCGATATCATGGTGCTTCATTCACACTTTGCCCAAAGGCGCGATTAACACCGCCGGGCAACCAAGCCCTGATTTCAAATATAAGTGTGTTTTTGGCGTTCCTGAAGGAACCCGCGGACTTCATGGCCCGATGTCGGTGCCGAGACGTGCGGAACTGGTTGAACGCGCGACGCGGCTGATCCTTGAGGCTGAAGGCGTCGACGATACGCCAGAAAACCAATACCGCGTGTGGACTTTTCTCCATGAAATTCCTGAGGGCAGTTGGGGTGGCATGGGGATGACCTTCGGGATGCGCGACATTTCGGCAACCGTTCGCCATGAAGAAGCCGCAACGCCCGCTGCGACAAAAGCGCGCGAAATGCTCAAATCTATGATGGCGCGGGCCGGTTAGTGCTTTGCAATTTTGCGTCGGCGGGCAGCATTGGCCATCCTGCTGGAAGCGAATAGCATGGCGGTTAGCTGTGCCGTCGCAGCGGCAATAATTGGGCCGGTCATCGGCGTAGTCCACTCGTCGTTCGCAAAATCCTATGGACTTGGAGGATTGTATCCGGATAACGACATTAAGCGTCGGATCATGACATTGGTCTGGCATTTGCCGTCGCTGACATGGGCAGCGTTGACGCTTGCAATCCTGACGGCGCGCCTAACCGGAACCTCGAACCTGCCGCTGACTTTTGCCGCAGCATTCATTTTCTGCATTTCCGGAATAGGTAATTTATCGGCGCACCGTAAGCCGTTCATCGGAGGCATTCTTTTGCTGGCTGTTACTGTGCTAATATTATTGGATTGGCTGACCAACGTTTGAACGAACTTGGGCAAAATGCCAGCCAAGCCGACAAACCAATCAGCGTCCCGTCCCTAACCCCCTGCCTTCAACAACCAGTCATGAAAAATCTTGACCGCCCGTTGCTTCAGCGCGCGAGGTCCGCACGCGCGTCAATCCCGGTCGGTGCGTGATCTATTGTGACTTAGTCATGTGGCTGATTGCTTCTGACATTATACGCAATGCGGTCAAGATGTTCTTCCCATGTACCGCAGCAACCGCCCCATATGTCGATGTGCGGGTACCGGGCAGCGAGTTCGCCCATTTGCAACCCAAGCTCTTCTGGATTTCCGCTTTCGAGGTGGCCTAGTTTGCATAACTGCGTTTTTTCCATCGAAACGGCATTTGGTCGCAGGCTCCGGATGCGACAGAGCCAGTCTCCCGGTTCGAGTGCCGGATAAAATTCGAGCGGGTGCGAACAGTTGATCCCGTAAAAGTCGGGTCGGGCGTCGCCCGCTTCGCCGTCGACTGCCTCAATGGCTTCGCGCAGCGTCGGACCCGAATTGAGCCGGTGGTTGTGATCAAGCGAGAAGGACAGTGACAGCGGCAGATTGAACGATGCAGCCGCTCGGGCCAAGCCCACGGCTTCGGGGATGTTGTTAAAGGTCATGGCGCTCACCAAATCGACCTTTGCCTGACGCAACGTCGCTAGTTGAACGCTGTGATAGCGTTGCGCTTCGTCAGCAGTGATATCTTTGTTGAGCGAATAGGCGTCCCCTCGCGGGCCAATGATACCGATAATCCGGATTTCGGCAATCTGGTCGACATAGGGTTTGGCGATATCCCGCAGGAAATGGATCGACCGCATTTGTATTTCGGAAAGGTCGGACGGCGAATAGCCAAGCAGACCTCCCCAGTCCGGACTGGCGCGATAGTCGAGGCCACCCATCAACGCATTGAAGCCATGGCGTGCAGCAGTGTCAAGAAAGCGCCGGTACATGCCCTGCATCTCGGCAACTGCGTCAGGCTTATCCAGCAATGTAAACATCGCGAACTCCGGCAAATCATAGCCGAACTTATACATTATCTCGGTTTCCTGACCGCCTTCGGCCAGATAAAAAACGCCTTCGCGCTGTTTTGGAAATCCGGCCATAGTTGTTCATCCTCCTATTGACCTTCAGTCGATTTTCTTTCCGATCAGCATTGGCCCGATCATTCGCGAAGACCCGTCGAAAAATCCGGCTTCGCTGTTCCATGTGCGGGGATTACGGAACGTTCCCAAAATAATATCGAATATCGGGATATCGCCGTAATTATATCCGTGAACGCCGCGCTCATGATGCACAGCATGGCTTTCAGGACGAGTTACGAAATAGCCAAGCCATTGCGGTGTGCGCAGGTTAGAATGCTGAAACAGCGCACAAAAGGTCGCTCCAATGGATATGACCAGAGCCGCTTCGGCTGTCAGCCCAATTCCTAGCACCAGAGCGCAGCTTCCCAATAGCGCCCACCCGACCATATCCAAAGGATGGAAGTAGAACGCACCCCATATGTCAACACGTTCAGCGCTGTGGTGCATCTGGTGCAGCCACCGCCAGATCTGGTCAACGCTGTGCATTGTCCGGTGCCATGCGTAGATTAAAAATTCATAGAATATGAACCCGATTGCGATCTGCACCCAGAAGGGCCAGGTCGAACCGTCGACAACTTGATATTGACCCAATGTGGCGTCCCACAACAAAGGCGAATAAGTGGTCACGCCAAAATAGAGGATGGTGAAAACAATGCCTTTGGTTTTCCAGAAGGGGACATCGGGGAAAGATCGCGCGCGGACCAAAAGGTCAATCGCAGCAAAAACCGCGAACATAGAAAGTGCGATGATGTGATATGTACCGAACATCGGTCTTCTCCAGCCGTCACGAATGACCAACACTTACCGATCGCCGCGTGGCCGGATAGTGGACTCGTGGTCGGTTTTACAATAAGAGCCAAGTTAGCACTGACGAGGACAGGCCACAAATGGACGATCCCGCATTCCCAACAGGTGCCGGGGTAAGCATCCTATCTACCAGTTATGGGAAAGGACGGCGCACCCGCGATAAGCTCCTTGATGCTGCCTATGACGCAATTCTGAAAAAAGGATTTGGCGGGACGTCGATCGACGAACTTGTCGAGGCAACCGGAATTACAAAAAGCGGATTTTTCTATCACTTCCGCGACAAAGGGGATCTGGCGCGGCAGTTATTAACTCGCTTTCTCGAAGAAGATGATAGCGTGATGAACCAACTGACCACTTTGGCAGAGCAGGGTGCCGACGATCCCATGCAGCGCTTTCTTCTGTTTCTCGAACACTATGCCGAGATGATGGATGAAATGGAGGAGCTGCATCCCGGGTGCCTTGTTGCCGCAATCCTTTATCAGGAACAGGCCTATGATCATGAACTCCGCAATATTCTAAAAGATGCTACACTACGGTGGCGCGAACGGTTCAAGCGGTGGTTCCAAGCCATCGAGCGAGATTATCAACCGATTTTGCCTGTTGACCTCGATACAATATCCGACAGCTTCAGCGCGGTGGTCGAAGGCGCGATCGTGCTCTCCCGCGCGTTGAAAGACAAACAGATTTTAGGCCGCCAAGTGCGGCTTTTTCAGCAAATGGTAAAGACCATTTACGGCGTGGCCTGAAAACACGGCGATCGCCAAGTCGTCGTTAGCGTTATAATCTGAATTAGCGCACCCTTTTGATCTCGATGGTCTTTCCAAGCTGCCACCCAACTCCCGCCCCCTAAACCCCTGATTTCAACAACCAGTCATGAAAAATCTTGACCGCCCGTTGCTTCAGCGCGCGCGGGCGGCAAACGAACCAGTAGCTATAGGGGCTTTCGACCTCGATATCGAAAAGGCGGGTCAGGCGCGGGTCTTTGGCGTCGGACAAATGGCTGCCGTGCATGATAGCGACGCCAAGGCCGTTGGCTGCTGCCTCAAGCATCAAAGGTCCGCTGTCGATATGGTCGATCGCGGCTGGCTTTAGCCGTGGCAGGTCTACCGCCTCGCGCCACGCATCAAAGATTAGCGGCATATCGCTGTGCACCATAACGGTTTGTTTGGCGAGATCGGACGGTGCCAAGATCTTTTGCTCGCGCGCCAGTTCTTCCGACGCGATGGCATAAACCACATTGCGGTCGAGCCGCACACTGTAAAGCTTTGGATCAACTTCAGCAGCGATGATGATCGCCGCGTCGATGATGTCGCCCAACAAGTTCTCGGCATGGCCCGATGTATCGACGTCGATGTGCAGTTTTGGAAATGCCTTACGCAGCTCAGGAAGCCGAGGGATCAGCCGCTGCGACCCAAACAAGGGCAGGACGCCGAGCCGCAATCTATATTCACCGCCGCGCCCACTCAATTCCTCGACGGCTTCGGCCATCGCGTCCATCGCTGGTTCAATCGCCGCGAGCAAAGCCTGACCATCGGCGTTGATTGTCATCGCCTGCGCGCGCCGGTCGAACAATGATTTGCCGATAAAATCCTCAAGCGCCTTAATCCGCCTGCTCAAAGCGGGGGGCGACAGCGCGAGTTCGCTGGCAGCGGCCTTTGCCGAACCCAGCTTGGCAACGCGCAAAAATGCTTCCAATGACCGTAAAGGTGGTAACCGGCGCATATCAACTCCTATGAGTTTATTGCAATGCAACATTATAGTCACACCGCGCTACCCCCGTCTAAGTCTCCGCTTAGTCTGACATTTTCTTAGCAACAGGTTGCATAACACACAACTGTAATTCCGTTCTTCGCACTTGCACAATAATTAGAAATTTTGCAAATGAGAGGAGCCTTATAGGCATCCTCTCCTAAAAACTTTTTCGGGTCGGCTTCGGTCGGCCCTTTTTTTGTGCAAAATCTATGGGTTGGTTTGGCCGTTTACCGCGCTCGACACGATCAGGCGGGTACGATCAATGCCTTGCGGCCCCAAATAATTAGAAACAACAGCGCCAGTGCTGTTAATGCAAATGTCAGTGGCTCCCACAAATTAAAGAGCGCGACACCAATTGCCGGGGCGACGATATAAGCGGCACCGTTGATCGCGGCAATTTTGCCGGCAACATCGCCCTGTTCGTGTCGCCAGACCGCAAGCGATGCACCTGCTGTAAAGCCCGGACGGAACAGGCCAAAGCCCAACGACGCGATAGCAAATCCAGTGCTAATTCCATAAAAATCATAGCTGATACCGGTCAGGACAACCCCGACGAGCGCCAGCACCGACCCCAGCAATACCGAACTGCGCGGTGCCAATGATAATATCGGGATCAGGCCCCATTGCGCAAGCAAAGTCGCCATCGCGCCGACCAGCATTACCGAGCCGCTGGCCTGCACCGCCTGCATCGGCTGATCGTGCAACCCCAGCCTATCGCGCACCAGAAAGCCTACGACACCCAAGAGTATGGCTTGCGCATGGCCGCCTATCAGCCCTGCTGCTAACCACGCTACGAGTCGGTCATCGCGCCACTTCAAACGCACTTCGGTTTGCACCAGCGTATCGTCCAACGCTTCGCCAGCTGCTTCATCGGTGTCGGGCGAATTCATGGAGGCCGAATTGGGGTAAGCGGCGACGGCCCCTCGTGCTGCAAAACGCGGCGTGTCATTGGGCAGCAGCCAATGCAACGCGATCAGAACGCCTGATCCAAACAGCGCGAAAACAATTAATGGCCCGGCCAATCCGAGCGGGGGGAAAATTAGATAATGTGCCACCGCCGGACCGATGACCGTGCCAACACCGAACGAGGATGCCAGTAACGATAGCGCTTTAGCGCGCTCTGCACGCTCGGTGCGCGCGGCGACGTAGGCTTGCACAGCAGGCGGAGCTGCCGAACCGAAGCCGCCGTAAAGGCTTCGGCAGACCGCAAAAAGCGCAAAAGTTATTACTGGCCCGATTACGCCCGCCAAGCCCAGCCATAAGACCAGTCCGCACAAGCCCATCGACGCGATGAAGCCAACGATCCCGAGAGTCATCAGCGATTTGCGACCGCGTCTATCGGACATTCTTGCCCATTTCGGTGCGGTGATGACCCACAGCAGAGCCGACCAGCTAAATGCAAGGCTGACCCATACATCAGGCATGTCCAACTGGCTCGCGATGGCAGGCAGTGCCGATTGCATCGCCGTATTACCGGCAGCGGCAACCAGCATCACCAAGAATAGCACCACAACCCGGTTGTTGGGGATTGCCGGGACCGCGTTCAAGACTTCTGCCAATCATAGCTGCGCTTTATTTCGGCGACGTGCAGGCTATAGTCCGAATACCAGCGATCACGACCAGCGTTACGGATTGCTGCGTGGTCGGGCTGGTCGCGCCATGCTTTGGCATCTGCGTCGCTGGCCCAATAGCTGACAGTGATTCCCAAACCATCGACGTTCCGCGCCGAATCCATACCAAGATACCCCGTTTGCCGGCAGGCGAGCTCGTCCATGTCGGATGCTGCAGCAGTATAGCCGGAATCGTCATCTGCGGTGCGCCGGGCGATGAATATCACCGAAATACAGCCTTTGGGAAGCGTTGCCATATCAGCCGCATAAAGGGGTTTCGTGTTGGAACGCAACCTTCGCGACGTCGTTTAATGCTTAATACGGTTGCATATCAGCCCCATATTTGCGACTGCCGCCGCTTCGCTAGAAATAATCACCGAGCATAATTCATGACGTCACCATCGCTGGCAAAACCGCAAATGCTGGACCGTGTTAAAGCCCGGATCAGCCGTTTTCTGGGTCCTTGGGGCGTGTTTTTTAAGGGATTTGTCAAGCATCCAGTGATGGTCGGCTCAATCATTCCATCGTCCGACCGCACTGTTAAAAAGATGCTCGCACCGGTCGATTGGGACAACACCAAATTGTTTGTCGAATATGGCCCAGGCGTCGGCACCTTTTGCCAACCGGTGCTCGACCGTATGCGCCCTGACGCAACTTTGCTGGTGATCGATCTTAACCCGGACTTTATCGAGTATCTGCGCAAAACCATCCGTGACAGCCGCTTTATTGCGGTGCACGGCTCTGCTGCCGACGTGAACGAGATTATCGCACAGTTCGGCTTTGGTCATGCCGATTATGTGTTGTCCGGCCTGCCATTTTCGACCTTACCCAATAATCTGGGCCCTGCGATCGCTGACGCGACGGCGCGCGCGCTTCGTCCGGGTGGCGCATTCCTCGTCTACCAGTTCCGTGCCCGCGCCCGCGATTTCATGGCACCGCATTTCGGTCGCATAGATAACGGCTTTGAAGCCTGGAATATCCTGCCATGCCATCTGTTCTGGGGCTGGAAGGAGTAGGCTGCGACCTAGTCGTTGCGCAGCAATCCGAATTTGATCCGCCGTCCGATGCTATAATCGACCGAGTTCACCAGAAAATAAGCAAAGCCAGCCTTAAAGCGGCTCCACCAGCTATCGCGCTGTTTTAGCAACATGCGGGTCTGCTCTTCCGATTCTGCAACCATCTCGTCGATCAGCGCGCGCATATGGGCGGCAAACACGGCATCGACTACCCGGACCATGATCTCCAGATTGATGAACAGGCTGCGAACGTCGAGATTGGCCGATCCGATATAAACGGCATCGTCGATCACCAGCAATTTCATATGCAGCCGACGGGGTTGGAACTCGTAAATCCTTGCTTTGCGCTTCAACAAATACCGATATAGCAGCCGTGCCGCGCCAATCGTGGCTCCGTTGTCGGTCTTGCCTGCCAGAACCAGCCGCGAACCTTTGCGCCGCCGTGCCACCTTGGCGATGCGCCGCAACACGGTCTGCGACGGAGAGAAGTAAGCCGACACAATGTCCAAACGCTTCGCTGTTTCCAGCCCGCGTTTCAGCGCCAGGCCCCATGGTGAAATTCGGTTGGTAGGTCCTCCCAGCAACCACTGGACCGCGCCATTGCCGGGCTTCCAACTCTTGATGATCGCCCGGACGCCGCGAAAACGGACCTTTCCACCTTCTGAAATCTCGTCAAGTGCATCAAAATATTCAACCAAATGCGCAACCTCTGCGCCAGAGACAACCAGGCCCAAATCCTCCCAGCTCTCGTCGCCTTTGCGTCCAAAATAATAGTCCGTGATGTTGTAACCACCGACCAAAGCATGTGCCTCGTCAACGATCAGGATTTTTTGGTGGTTGCGGACAAAATAGCCGACGCCTTTGCGCGAACTGAAACAATGATAGCTGCCGCCCGCTGCAACCAACGGATCAAAAAATTGGTCGCTGTTATCACCTGACCCAAAGCTGTCTATAATCAGTTGGACCGTCAATCCGCGCGCCGCAGCATCGGTCAACGCGCTCAACACCTCTTGTCCGCTCTGGTCACTGCCAAACATATAGCTAAACATGCGAACCGACCTGCGGGCGGATGCAATAAGCACCAGCAAGGCCGCAAGCCTGTCCTCCGGTGTGTGCACCAGATGAAGGTCATGCCCACCGACACAAAAATGCTTTCCGGGGAAATTGGGCTTGCTAGATTTGGCCGCCATGGAAACGAGGTAGTGATGGTATCGCATAAGGGCAAGCGGCGCGGCGTTTTCATTGACATTTGCGGCATCGCACCTTAGTTGCGCTCAACTTTCCGACATCACCCGAGAATCAGGAGCCAGCATGGCACGCGTTACCGTTGAAGATTGCATTGATAAGGTCACCAACCGTTTTGATCTCGTATTGCTCGCAGCCGAGCGTGCCCGGGAAATTTCCGGCGGTGCCGAACTGACCATCGACCGCGACCGTGATAAAAATCCGGTTGTAGCATTGCGCGAAATCGCCGAGGAAACCGTGCGCCCCGATCATCTGCAAGAAGGCGTCATCCAGTCGCTGCAGAAAGTTCAGGTCGACGAAGACGAGGCACCTGATGCTATCGGTTCGATCAGCCTTTCGGCTGAAGCATTGCGCTTGACCGCCGCTGCCCCTGCACGCGGTGCCGGGGTGCAGCGCGACTACGACCGGTAAGCGATCTACCGTCTGAAATTTTGGAAACGGCCCGGCTAAATCTGGGCCTTTTCTTTTGGCAAATTCCTGCCGCCTTGATAGACCGGCGGTATGACGGGTGAACTAGCAGGGGTAGCTGATATACTGACCGGCGCGGCAATCGCGCGGGCGGTTGAACCCGACAGCGGCGAAGGACACAGTGCCGTAAGCGGCGACTGCCTCAACTGCGGCACGGCGCTTACCGGCGCGCATTGTCATGCATGCGGGCAAAAGGCCAATGTCCACCGCACCCTTCATGCCTTCGGTCATGATTTTCTGCATAGTGTGCTTCATTTCGACGGCAAAATATGGCGCACATTGCCAATGCTGTTCTGGCGGCCCGGTGACCTGACCCGTCGTTATATCCACGGCGAACGGGCCAAGTTTGTGTCGCCGTTGGCGCTGTTTCTGTTCACGGTTTTTCTAACCTTTGCTGTGTTTAACTGGCTAGTGACGGACGATGTCGATGCGAATCCGGTGGTTGCTGCGAATGCTGCCGAGAAGGAATATATCGCCGACCGCAAAGATATACTCGATGACATCGCCAAGCTGGAAGCCGATAAGAAAGAGGCGATTGCGGAAGGCACACCGGGATATCAATGGATGGATGGTGAAATTTCGCGTCACCAACGCGACTTGAAATCATTGGACGAGGCGCGCGGCAAGGAAATTCGGGCAACTGAAATAGTCACGCGAAAAATCGAGATAGAAAACAAAAAAATCGAGACCGAAATTGCGCGCCGCGAAGCCGAGTTGGCGGCTGCAAAACAAGCGGGCAAGCCAACGAACGACCTTGAGACAGAGTTGGCGGGTGTACGGCTGGGGCTCCAACTGACCGGAAATGCCACTGAGGCTTTGAAAAAAGGTGAAAAAGAGACCGGAGACTGGACATTTACCGACCTCGAGTTTCCAGGCGCAGCCACGCTGAATAAATCTGTCAAAAAAGCTACCGAAAATCCGCAGCTCCTTCTTTATAAACTGCAGTCCAACACATATAAATTCAGTTGGGCGCTTATCCCGATATCCGTACCGTTTGTGTGGCTGCTATTTTTCTGGCGACGGCGCTTTAAAATGTTCGATCACGCCGTATTCGTAACCTATTCGCTGACATTCATGATGTTGCTCGGTTCGTTGAGTGCCATTTTAATCCATTTTCCTGCAACTGAAATAATCGGCGGCTTGGCACTGGCATTCGTGCCGCCGATCCATATGTACCGGCAATTGCATCATGCCTATGAAACATCACGGTTCGGGGCATTTTGGCGGATGGTCATATTGTCGCTATTTGCGATGACCGCGCTGACTTTATTCGCCGCTTTGGTTGTGACGCTCGGGGTCACCGGTTAGAATATTGAGCTTGATTTGGCCGCGTTCCAGAAACGGCGCAACTATCCCTGCCATCTGCCCCTGACGCTCGGTCGGCATTGCGCGGTTGAAAAAGGTGTTGGCGATGACGTCGGCGAGCTGCAGTCCCGCGAGCGTATGGCTCATGGCAAGCGATGCTGAACCAAGCGGTCCGACCAGCCGCCCGACCGAATTTCGGACGAGCGCCAATGTTGCCGGGCCGTAGCGACCGTCGTCGATAATGACCTGCAAACCACCAGCCGCGTCTGGCAACATTGCGGCAACCACATCATCGAGCAATTCAGCATAAACTTCGATGTCGTGGTCGCCGCGGTCCTCGTCGCGGGCAGGTGTCAACGCCGATACCGCGACACTGACGGTTGCATGCCAGCGCTGAGCTTCGAGCAACTGGAAAAGCTGTGCCCGCTCGGTCAAGTCGATGCGGCTGCCTTTTAGTTCACCACGCAAACCCGTCGTCTCGCGAAATCCTGCAAGCACTTCGTCGGCGGCTTCGGCGTCAATCGAAAGCGCGGCTAACGTCATGACCCCGCGCCCGACCCCGCCCGATTCGTCGCAATAAATTGGCATGAATTGCCTCCCCAGCAGTGGCTAGCAGGGAAAGCGGCGGATCACAATTTCGCGCCATGCCTCGCGCACAGTTTGGTTGCGGCGACGTTCCTGCGGAATTTTGCCGAACTCGCTCAAGAATTGATCAGCCGTCAGCCGGTATTTTTTCGGCGCGCAAAATAACGGTGTGCCAGATGATCGCGCTTTCTCGTTTTCCGCCTTGACCGAGTCAGCGGCACTTTTGAACACCGTCACCATTGGCTTTAGGTCGCTGGAGAACATCGCCTTCATGCCCTTTTTTTTCAGCGCAACCGCCTTGGTATAAAAAGTTTCAGCGTCCATCGCCTCCGCGACTGCAGGACATAGCAGCAACACGCTGCCCGCCAATAACAGCTTCAATTTCATTATTTTGCGACCTCAACTCTCTCGCCTTAAGCGATAGAGCAGTGAACGCGCGTTGAACAGCGTTTGTTCCGACCCTTAAGCGCCCTGCGGGCTCGCGCCACCGATCCCGGCTTGTTTGCGTCGTCCAGCCTTTGGAATCGCGGTACCGATCTGCGGGATGCTTGACGGCTTGACGACCGCGCCGTCGTCGCGCTCGAACTTGCCGGTCGCCAGCAGAGATTTTATCTCATCACCCGACAATGTTTCGAATTCCAACAGGGCGTTGGCGAGCAGGTGGAGCTGCTTATTATGCTTTTTCAGCAGCCCGGTTGCACGTCCATGCCCGCCTTCGACCAGCTTGCGGATCTCGGCGTCGATTTTCTTCGCTGTCTCGTCCGACATCGCCGAACGCTGCGACCCGCCATAGCCGAGATAGCTCTCGTTGCGCTCTTCATATTGTAGCGGACCCATCTCTTCAGACATGCCCCACTGGGTAACCATGTCGCGGGCGAGGCTGGTCGCATATTGAATATCGCTTGATGCGCCCGAACTCACCTTGTCATGACCAAAGATTAGTTCTTCGGCAACGCGGCCGCCCATCGACACCGCCAGGTTGGCGTGCATTTTGTCACGGTGATAGCTATAGCTGTCCCGTTCGGGCAGACGCATCACCATACCGAGTGCACGGCCGCGCGGGATGATGGTTGCCTTGTGGATGGGGTCAGATGCGGGTTCGTGGACGGCAACGATTGCGTGGCCAGCCTCATGATAAGCGGTCATCTTCTTTTCGTCTTCGGTCATCACCATGGACTTGCGTTCGGTGCCCATCATCACCTTGTCTTTGGCGTCTTCGAATTCTTGCATGGCTACCAGCCGCTTGCCGCGACGGGCCGCCAAAAGCGCGGCTTCGTTTACCAAGTTGGCGAGGTCTGCTCCTGAAAAACCCGGAGTTCCCCGTGCAATCACGCGGCCATCGACGTCAGGGGCCAGCGGCACTTTCCTCATATGCACTTCGAGTATTTTGACGCGGCCATCAATGTCAGGACGCGGCACCACAACTTGGCGGTCGAATCGGCCTGGCCGCAGCAATGCGGGGTCAAGAACGTCCGGGCGGTTGGTGGCAGCTACGATGATCACGCCTTCATTGGCCTCAAAACCGTCCATTTCAACGAGCAGCTGGTTCAGCGTCTGTTCGCGCTCGTCATTCTGGTTGCCAAGCCCAGCGCCGCGGCTTCGGCCAACGGCATCGATTTCGTCGATGAAAACGATGCATGGCGCGTTCTTTTTGGCTTGTTCGAACATGTCGCGGACACGGCTGGCACCGACGCCGACAAACATTTCGACAAAATCCGAACCTGAGATCGAGAAAAACGGCACACCTGCTTCACCGGCAATCGCGCGGGCGAGCAGGGTTTTGCCGGTGCCCGGGCTACCGACCAACAACGCGCCCTTGGGGATTTTTCCGCCAAGCCTAGAAAATTTGTGTGGGTCTTTCAGGAATTCGACGATTTCCTGCAACTCTTCGCGTGCTTCGTCGATGCCTGCGACGTCCTCAAACGTCACCTTGCCGTGCTTTTCAGTCAGCAATTTCGCTTTGGATTTGCCAAAACCCATTGCGCCCGAGCCGCTGCCTTTCTGCATCTGGCGTAGCACAAAGAAAGCCACGCCAAGGATGAGGACGAATGGCAGCGCTTGGATCAACAGATATTGCAAGATGCTTGGTGATTCCACCGCCTTGCCCTGCACATCGACCTGATTTGCGTCGAGCAGTTGATACAGGCTGCCGTCACCGGCCACCGGGATTGTCGCAAATGGCTCACCATTTTCAAACTTTCCGGTAATCCGTTCAGGCGCGATCGAGACCGATTTTACCTCACCTGCGGCAACCTTGTCGCGGAATGCCGAATAGCTGATCCCCTTAGCGGCATCGGTGGCACCGCCGCTAAAGATCGACGCAATGAGCAACAGCGCAACAATGATCCCCGACCAGATGGCCATGTTTTTCAACAACGGATTGCCTTTGGGTTCCTGATCGTCGTTCATCAAATGTGCCTCTTGCTACATCCCGCATGCCGTGTGCGAGCGGGAATTTCTAAAGACTATGTAAGGCGGAATGGGTGAATGGCAATATAACGACGATGAAAATCGCCGGAATTGTCAAACGCTGCGGCGCGGCGGGGCAGGCGAGAATCGCCAGACATTTCCGCCTTCGCACAGGATATTGCCGACCGTCGAAGTTTTACCCATGGCCAGATCGGCGATCATCCGTTCGACGGTGTCGCCTCGAGGGTGCAAATCAGGATCAACATGCGCCAACGCCAACAAGGCCAAACGTCGCTGCAGCTCATGTGGCAGATCATTTGCATCACATTGAATTAATTGTTCTATTTGCGTAACGCGCGTCGCGGCCAGTTGCTCGGTCATCCACTGTAACGCTGTGCTGGCGTCATAAACCGCGGCTGCCGTCCGCCCTACGCGAGCCACATTGAACGGGTGCGGTGTGCTCGCAAGCCATTGGCGCATCACGACACGGTCATAGTCTGTGTCATCATTGCTGGGGTCGCAAACCGGTGCTATTTCGGCAGTGTTGCAAATTTCCTCTAACTCTGATTTGGAGAATTCTAACAAGGGCCGAATGATCCGCCCGTTACGGGGCCTGATCGCCGACAGCCCATCAACCCCGCTACCGCGCGCCAGTCGCATCAATACGGTTTCGATCTGGTCGTCGCCGTGATGGGCAGTCGCGATGAACGCGCAACCGGTTTCGTCGGCTGCCTGCATGAGCAATTCATATCGTGCTGTTCGCGCGGCGGACTGGATGTTGCCGGTGATCGGCGTTTCGGGCCTTAAAATACGGTGTGGTGTCCGGCGTCCGGCGCACAATTTTGCCACATAGTCAGCCTCTGCCGATGCTTCGGGTCTCAGCTTGTGGTCGACCGTCGCCGCAACAATTTGGGCAGGGATTGCGGCGTGGGCGAGCAACAGCATCGCCAGACTGTCCGCCCCGCCCGAAACTGCTAGCAATATCTTGGCATCACCCGCCCCGAGCCGTTCGAGCGCATCGCTAAACCGGGCAACGTCGGCACGTGGTGCTATTTGCACTTCGCCCTTGTGCGGCCGGAGGCCAGTCGTTCGGCCAGCCGTCCGGTCGCTGCATCGGGATAGGCCTTGGCCAGTTCGCCAAACGCCTCGCACGCCTCTGCACTTTTGTTCAGATCGGTGAGCGCTGAACCCAGAAAAAACAGGCTTTCCGGGGCGCGGTCGCCGCGCGGGTCGTTTTTGTAATTGTCGTAGAAAATCTTGACCGCTGTTGCCGGTTTCTTATCGTCCAGCCATGACCGCCCAAGCAGGTTGCGGGCATAGCTTGCGCGGGCGTGCTTGGGATATTTCTTCACGGTTTCGTCCAGCGTAACCTGCGCCTCGGGGAAGAATTTTGCCTCCCACAAGCGGTACCCGTAATTATAGCCATCGTCGAACGCGTCGCCGGTTGCCGGACGTTCGATCTTTGCAACTGCCGCAGTCCGAGCGGCGGTCGGCTTTGCCGCAGCAGGCGGCGTCGCGGCAACCGGCTTTGGCGTTGGTTTGACAGCGGGACCCGGGTTCGTTGCCGCAACCGGCGTCACCGAAACCGCTGTCTCGGTCTTCACACCCACCTCAAGTGCCTTCAAACGCGCCTCAATCGAGCGCACCGAGTTGCCCTGTTGTTCGACCTGTCCGGTCAACGTGGCAAGTTGCGTTTCAAGCGCATCGACGCGGGCTAACAAGTCGGCAACCGCAGTCGACGAGGTATTGGTGGTCGCTGTCTTCGGGTCGCCCGCCTTTATTTCAGGTTCGAAGAATTTTCCGGCACCATTGGGAAACACCTCGCGCTGCACCGCGCGCATTTCCTTTTCAAGCTTGACTACCCGGCCCTCGACCGTGGCGTTCTGGGACGCGGCGGGCACTGCGGCGGTCAAGGCAACGCTGCCCAGCAAAGCAAGTCGTAGGTTCATCCATTTTCTCCCCGAAGCGGTGCAACACTGCCCTTATAGCACCGCTCACTACCCGATAAAGGGCGAACGCGCCATATCGGTGTAAAGTCTGCAAACTACTGTATCAAATCCCTGTTGTCGGTCGCGCAGCATCGCCGGTAGCAGCGGCGGTCGGTTCGGCCTGCCGTGCCAACAACGCCTTGGCGCTGACCCCTACATCGGCGATCGTCCGGTCGGGTAAGCCCAGCGGTGGCACGGCCTTGCCGCCGATCGTAACGGTCAGGACATTGGGCCTGCCAGTCACAATCATCGGATTATTCGCATCGGCGGGCACCGTGAATTTGTCGCCTGCCTTCATCTCGCTTTCAAACAGCCTTTTCTTGTCCGCATCATAAATCTTGACCCAAGCGGTGTCGGTTGCAGTGATCATGACTTCGCCTGTCGGATCGGCGATAGCGGCGGCGGGTGGCGGTGCCGCTTGGGTTCCCTCGGCGCGGCTTGCGACTTTTGGCGCAGCTTCGGGCACAACGGCTGGCCCTGCCATGCTTGCGCTGCGCCAGAGCAGATAGGCCGCAACCAGCGCGACCCCGATGACCGCAGCCGTCCACGCCAGCGCCCGTGACGGGACGCGCGACGGATCGGCGGGTTCAAAATTCTGCGTTGGCGGCTGGTAGCTTTCGTGCCCGCCTTGCGCAAGTTCGGTGCGCATTTCGCTGCTCAGTGCGGCTGCATCGAGGTCAACCGCACGTGCATAAGAACGGGTAAATCCAAGCGTATAGGTTGTTCCCGGAAGTGCCGAAAATTCCGATTTCTCGATGGCATCGAGATGCCGCATCGGCACGCGTGTTTTTGCGGCCAGATCGGACAAACTTAACCCCAGTCGTTCACGCTCCGCCTTCAGCTTTTCGCCGACCGTATGGAACCGGAATTCCTCTTCAACCGGGGAAGTTTCTTCCACGTCAATCTCCACAGACCCACTCTCCTCCCGCCTCTTGTGGGCAGTCCGGGGACAATGGCATTCTGTAAAACAATGTCAATGCCGCATACAGCATTTTACATCGCTGTAAGCGAACGTTTCAGCCGATCTCGATTTTCTGTTCGACTGCCCACGCGCTCAACGTTTCGCGCATGTTTTGCGGCGGCGACGCCATCAACTCGGCCATTTTGGTTTTGATTGTCGCAAAGTTGCTCGAACGGATCATTGCTTTGACCGGGCCGATGGCGGCTGGGGTGATTGATAAGCGCTTGATGCCGATCCCCATCAGCGCCAGCGCTTCAAGGCTTCGTCCGCCCATTTCGCCGCAAACTGTAACATCAACGACATGGCCATCGGTCGCAGTCACGACGCGGCGCAGAAAGCGCAATATCGCCGGACTCAACCAGTCGTAACGTTCGGCTAGCCTCGGGTCCGCACGGTCGGCGGCGAACAGGAATTGCGTCAGGTCATTGGTGCCGATTGACAGGAATTCCAGCTTTGGCAGCAATATGTCGAGTGTCTCGGCAAGGGCGGGAACCTCCAGCATCGCGCCATACCGAATTCGGTTTGGCAGATGCTTTTTCTGTTTACCCAGAAACGCCATCTGGCCTTCAAAAATCGCCTTGGCGTCGTCAAATTCCCACGGTTCGGACACCATCGGGAACATCACGTTCAATGTGCGGCCAGCCGACGCCTCGATCAGGGCGCGGGCCTGCGCCTTCATCAACCCGGCATGGTCGAGCGAAAGCCGCAGCGCGCGCCAGCCAAGCGCAGGATTTTCCTCCTTGCTGGTCTCGTCCTTCAAATAGGGCAAGGCCTTGTCACCGCCGATATCGAGCGTACGGAAAATCACCGGCTTGTCGCCTGCCGCATCGAGCACGTCGCGGTAAAAACGCTGCTGGCGCTCGCGTTGGGGGAGCGTCGCTGAAATGAGGAACTGGAATTCGGTTCGAAACAGCCCGACACCCTCTGCCCCGGTCAGTGCCAGCGCTCCCATGTCGTCGCGCAGGCCTGCATTCATCATCAGCGTGATCGGCACGCCGTCCAGTGTGACCGCTGCCTCGTCGCGAAGTGCGGCATAGCGCGCCTTCTTTTTCTGCCGGTCGACCAGCTCACCTTGAAACGCCTCTTCGGCCGGGGTGCCGGGGCGGACAATGACGCTGTTCTCGTCTGCGTTGAGCAAGAGCATGTCGCCGTCATGGACCTTATGCCGCACACCGCTGACCCGGCCCAGTACCGGAATACCCATCGCCCGCGCGACGATGACAACATGCGCGGTGAGCGAGCCTTCCTCAAGCACCACCCCGCGCAACCGGCGCTTGTCATATTCAAGCAGTTCGGCCGGACCCAGATTACGCGCGATGAGGATTGAATCTTTTTTCAGGCCCAATTGCGCTGCGGTGCTCATCTGCCCCGACACGATCCGCAGCAACCGGTTCGACAGATCCTCCAGATCGTGCATCCTATCAGCGAGCAGTGGATCGTCGATCTGTCGCATCCGCATCCTTGTGCGTTGCTGCACACGCTCGATCGCAGCTTCAGCGGTCAGCCCGCTGTCGATGGCTTCGTTGATGCGCCGCGACCAGCCTTCGTCATAGGCGAACATCTTGTAGGTCGCGATCACCTCTTCATGTTCGCCGCCAGTGCCAAAGTCGATCTGGCTTGCCATCCGGTCGATTTGTTCGCGCATCTTGTCGAATGCCGAATAGACGCGCTGGCGCTCGGCCTCGGTGTCTTCAGCCACGGTATGCTCGATCCGGATATTGGGCTGATGGAAAATCGCGACCCCAGCCGCAGCACCCTTCACCAGCGGCAATCCGGTTAGGACAATCGTCCCGGTTTCGGGGGTTCCAGCGGCATACGGGTCGTCGATCAGGTCGGCATTGGCGATCAGTTCGGACAGCACCATTGCCACCGTCTGCAACGCTTCGATCTCGACTTCTTCATATTTGCGCGGTTCGACGTGCTGGACCGCCATCACCCCGACTGCACGTTCGGCGCGGACGATGGGGACGCCCGCAAAGCTATGGAACCGTTCTTCGCCGGTTTCGGGGATATAACGGAAATTCGGATGTGCGGCGGCCTCGTCAAGGTTCAGCGTCTCGACATTTTCGGCAATCGTGCCGACCAGACCCTCGCCATAACCGAGCCTGGTGACGTGCACAGCCGCCTCGTTCAGTCCGCGCGTGGCAAACAGTTCTAATGCGCCGTCACGCAGCAGGTAAATCGAGCACACCTCACTCGACAGCGCCTCACCGATAATATTGACCACGTGGTTCAACTTGGCTTGCGCGTGGTTTTTGGACGCCATCACTTCGTGCAGGCCGGTCAATATGTTACGGGCAGATTGGGTCGCGCTTTCCATACTATCCGCCTAGCAGACAGCACGGGCCAGCGCGATACCCTATTGCGTATCAGTAGGGATTACGCTGGCAGAGCGTCGTGGTTCATCACGTCTTTAAGGTGGAGTTTTTGCTTCTTGAGCGCGTGGATGAGAGTGGTGTCTGGGAATGGCCGGTTTTCTTCGCGGTCCAGTTTTTCTTCCAATTCGGCATGCTTGTTGCGCAATGCGGACATGTGGCTGTTGTTCACCATATTCTCCTTGTTGTGAGACTCGACGACCTAACAAACAAAGTAAATCATGAATTCTAGGTTCTGTCTGCCCCAATCTTTGCAGGAATGGATAGAAAGCGATGCGGTCCCCGATTTTGGCGGTGACTTGTTAAGCCGCTTCGGGCTAGGGCAGGCTATGAACGACGAGGGTTACCAACAGCTGCTCGAGCAACTACGCGTCGAACACCGCGATCTGGACGACGCGATAGACGCATTGCGGATGAAAACGCTGGTCGACCAGTTGCAAATCGCGCGACTGAAGAAAAAGAAGCTGTTGCTGAAAGACCGTATCATGCGGCTTGAGGACCAGCTGATCCCAGATATTATCGCCTAGGTCTTGTGACCCTAGCTGTCGGAAATCAGCGGGCTGACCTTACCTTCCAGCGAACGGCGTCCGTCCATCGTCGCCCGGGTCAGTTCGGACTGGCCGGACTTTAGTTGCGTCGGCGTCAGGCCGGTGAACGCTTTTACCTCACGGATAAGGTGCGACTGGTCATAAAACGCAAGTGCCATGCCAGTATCGTCCAGGCTGTCGCCATGTGCCAGCGCCTGTGCTGCACGCAATGCGCGATATTTGCGTGCGAGCTTTTTTGGCGGCATTCCGTAATAACGGTTTGTCATACGTTCCAATTGGCGCGGGGACAACGCGGTTGCGGCGGCGAGGATTTCGACATCCGGGTCGACATGTTCGGACAGCCAGCGATCGACAATACGGGTAAATTCGAACGGTGCGCGCGCGTCGCTTTGGTATATTTCGAACGCTGCGTGCGTGGCGATTTCCACTTGGCTTTCGAAATCGGGCGCTGCGGCCAGCTGGGCGTGCAAGTCCATAATGCGGTCGCCGAATATTTCGCACGCGTCGAAGGCAGTATCAACACGCGCTTCGGCGTCCCTGCCCATCAATGCAGCCCATCCGGTGGTTGTCATTCCCCAACCAAATATAGTCAATGTGCCGTCTGAAACTGCGGTTACAGGGGCAGTCGTCGGACCAGACACCATCACTGGATAGGACCGCGAGACAAAACCGGTGGCGAAATGATAGCTGCCTCCGCCGATCAAATGGAAACGGAACTGTGCACGGTCCGCACGTTCGATTTCGCTAAAGCTGTCGCCCTCATAATCCAGCCGGTAAAAAGACGACACCAACTGAGCCAATTGCTCATCAGGTGCCTGATAGCGGACGTTTATCATGCGACCATTCCGTTCGCATTTCGCCATACGCTCATTCTGCGGACAAAAAAAGACCCGCCTGTAACGGCGGGTCTAATAGGAAAAAGAACTCTTCGTTTTGCAACGCTAAGCCCTTCGGGTCGCACAGTCTTTATCCACTGTTATTGTAAAATCATCTTGCACGGAATCGTCATGACCAGCGATTTCATTTGACATTTTCGGCCAAATAAGCGGGAAAGATAGTTAACGCGGACCTTTGCGGACGCCCTCGCCAAAAGAATCATCATTGGCAGATTGCGTCGAGCCAGCGAGTGTTCGATAGGCCTGTGATGCTTTATCCATTGCTTCGACCGATATTGTTTATGGCGGATGCAGAATCTGCGCATGGTTTGTCCCTCGCGGCGTTAAAGCTTTTGCCGTTATCCGGGCCGCCAAAGCCCGATCCGCGCCTGACCCAAAATGTTGCCGGTCTGACCTTCCCAAACCCTGTCGGCCTTGCCCCGGGCTACGACAAAAATGCCGAGGTTCCGGATGCGATTCTGCGGCTTGGCTTTGGCTTTACCGAAGTTGGAACGCTGACCCCGCAGCCGCAGGAGGGTAACCCGCGCCCGCGGTTGTTCCGGTTGGTCGAGGACGAGGCGGTCATCAACCGCATGGGCTTTAACAACGAGGGGCAGGCGGCGGCGGTCAAGCGGCTGTCGAGCTGGCAGCGCGGCGTTGCTGTTGGGCCGCTGGGCATTAATATCGGTGCCAACAAAGACAGCGAGGACCGTGTTGCCGATTATGTCTCGGGCGTGACCGCGATGGAGCCTTTGGCTGATTATCTGACGGTCAATATCAGCTCACCTAACACGCCGGGCCTACGCGCATTGCAGGACAAGTCGGCGCTTGATGACCTGTTGGCAGCGGTGATGGCGGCGCGGACGCTTGGCACGCCCATTTTTTTAAAAGTCGCACCCGATCTGGAGCCCGCCGATATCGACGATATTGTTGAAGTGTCGGCAAAGCACGAAATTGCTGCGCTCATCATTTCGAACACGACGATCAGCCGCCCGGCGTTAAAATCCCGTCATGCGCGGGAGAGCGGCGGGTTATCGGGTGCGCCGTTGCGCGACCTGGCGCAGCAACGGCTGCGTGATTTTCGCAAAAGTAGCGGTGGCAGCATTCCGCTGATCGGGGTTGGTGGCATCGCGTCGGCGCAGGATAGCTATGCGCGAATTCGTGCAGGCGCATCATTGGTGCAGATCTACAGCGCATTGGTTTACCAAGGGCCGGGGCTGGCCAAAGCAATCAATCGCGGGCTTGCCGATCTACTCCAACGCGACGGGTTTGCGAGCATCGCTGACGCTGTCGGTGTTGATGCCTAAAGCAAGGCTTTGCTTCGCTGTTTTTTCAAGGCTAAGCAGATGCACATGAAAAAGCTTCTCTTCGCGCTCGCGCTCGTCATCCCTTCACCATTGCTCGCCGAAAATGTTGGGGTCACATCGTCTGCCGACCCGCGCGTGACCGACGCTGGGATGGAAATGTTACGCAAAGGCGGTTCGGCGGCTGACGCCGCAATGGCAATGATGCTTGCGCTGACCGTGGTCGAACCGCAATCGAGCGGCATCGGTGGTGGCGGCTTTTTGCTCTATCAGGACAATGCCGCAGGTATATTGAGCACGATTAATGGCCGTGAAAAGGCGCCAGCTGCCGCGACGCCTGAACGGTTTTTGGGCCCTGACGGCAAACCGATGGGTTTCTTGCAGGCGTTGCAGGGCGGCAAATCGGTCGGCGTGCCGGGCAATATCTCGCTGATGGCGCAGGCGCATAAGAAATGGGGGAGGTTGCCGTGGGCGACCATATTCAAGCCTGCCATCAGGCTGTCCGAGAAGGGCTTTGTCGTAAACAAGACACTCGAATCACGGCTCGCAACAATTGCTCCGCTTTGGTCGAAATTCGATGAGGCCCGCGCCATTTATTGGGTAAACGGAAAGCCGGTGACGGCGGGCACGACGCTGCGCAACCCGAAAATGGCTGCGACATTGAAGTTGCTGGCCAAAAAGGGGCCGGACGCGTTTTACACGGGAAAGATCGCCAACCAGATTGTCGATGCGGTTACCAAAGCGCCAATGAACCCCAGCGACATGACGTTGTCTGACCTGGCGCAATACCGCGCTAAAGAACAGGCGGCTATATGCGCGCCTTACCGACTCTACGTGGTCTGCGGCATGGCCCCGCCATCGTCGGGCGCAACCACCGTTCTGCAAATTCTTGGCACGTTGCAGCGCTTCGATATTGGCAAGATGGGCAAGGACGATCCCAAAAGCTGGTTCCTGCTCGGTCAAGCGATGCAGCTGGCCTATTCTGACCGCGAGAAATATCTGGGTGACAGCGATTTCGTTGATGTGCCCGTCGCAGGGCTGCTTGATCCGGCCTATCTCGCCGAACGTTCGGCGCTGATCAATCCCGAAAAGGCGCGCAGCGATTATCCCGCAGGCAAGCCACCGGGTGCAGCAGCGCGCACCGCCGCCATTTCCAGCGAAGTAGCAGGCACCACGCATTTCACTGCGGTTGATGCCAAGGGCAATATCGCCAACATGACCTCGACCATCGAAGGCATATTCGGCAGCCAGCTGATTGCAGGCGGGTTTTTCCTGAACAACGAACTCACCGATTTCACCTTCGCACCCGAAAAAGACGGCGCACCGGTTTCCAACCGCGTCATGGGCGGCAAACGTCCCTTATCATCGATGTCACCCACGGTCGTCTTCGACCGCGATGGACGCGCGGTGCTGACGCTCGGGTCGGCGGGCGGCAAAAGGATCATCATGCACGTTACCAAGACGCTGATCGGGGTCATTGATTTCGGGCTGCCGCTTGATCAGGCGATTGCGCTTCCCAACCTTTATTTCAGCGGTGGCGGGTTGGAGATTGAAGAAAATACACCCCTTGCCGGGAAAATCACCGAGCTTGAAAAATATGGCCAGAAGGCAAAGGCGGTGGACCTTGGTTCTAAGGTCAACGGCGCGCAAATGACAGCAAACGGCTGGTCAGGGGCCTCTGATCCGCGCAGCGAAGGCACATCGGCGGTCATCGACGCCAAAGGCAAGGTCACCGTCTCGGTGCCAGCGCCAAGTGTCAATCCACCTGTCGAAAGCGTCGAATAGGCGCGAAAGCCGGATTGCGCACGGCACTTGCTCGCGCTAGCGTAAAAGAAGTAACGAGTCCGGATAACGGACCATATGCCATCCCTTAGGAGAGCGTTGTGGCGGCAGATTTATTCAACGATTTCGATCAATTTCCCAACCTGGTAACGATGTTCCTGACCCGCGCCAAATACCGCGGCGACACTCCTTTTTTATGGGCAAAATCTGGCGGGAGCTGGCATTCGATCAGCTGGGCTGAAGCCGCGCGCCAAGTCGCCGGATTTGCAAAGTCGCTTCGCGAAATGGGCCTCGAAAAGGGCGACCGGGTTATGCTGGTTTCCGAAAATCGCCCCGAATGGTGTATCGCCGATCTGGGTATCATGGCCGCCGGTTGCGTGACAGTGCCGACCTACACCACCAACGCCGAGCGCGACCACCAGCATATCATGAACGATAGCGCGGCGCGTGCGATCATCGTTTCGACAGCGAAGCTCGCCAAAGTTGTGGTGCCCGCTGCAATCAAATCATCTGAGGCCGAATTTGTCATTTCGATGGAGCCGTTGCCAGCGATGCAGCAGGGTCAATTTTCGCTGCACCACTGGGCCGATATCGTGCAAGGGACCGATGCCGATGTGGCCGCAACCCAAGCGGCGATGGCAACGGTGACCCGCGACGATCTGGCGTGCATTATCTACACCAGCGGCACCGGCGGCGCGCCGCGCGGGGTGATGCAGCATCACGGTGCCATTCTACACAACGCGGACGGCGCGGCGACGGTGTTGCGCGAAGATTTGGGATTGGGTGACGAGGTGTTCCTGTCGTTCCTGCCGCTTAGCCACGCCTATGAACATTCAGGTGGGCAGTTCTTGCCGATCGGCGTTGGCGCGCAGATCTATTATGCCGAAGGGTTGGAAAAACTCGCGGCGAATATCGAGGAAACAAGGCCGACCGTCATGGTCGTGGTGCCGCGCTTGTTCGAGGTGCTGCGCGCGCGCATGATAAAGGCGGTCGAAAAACAGGGCAAAGTTCCCAACTATCTTCTCGACAAGGCGCTGACCATTGGCGAGCGCGATTATGGTGGGCGAAAGCGGCTCCGTGATGCGCCGATGCGACTGCTTTTGTCGCGCACGATCAAGCCGAAAATCCAGGCACGCTTTGGCGGCCGGCTAAAGGCGATGGTCTCGGGCGGCGCGCCGCTGAACCCCGATATTGGCATTTTCTTTCAATCGCTCGGGATTACGTTGCTGCAAGGTTACGGCCAGACCGAATCCGGACCGGTCATCAGCTGCAACCGGCCGGCGGTGGGTATCAAGATGGATACCGTCGGCCCGCCGCTCAAAAACACCGAGGTGCAGATCGCGGAAGACGGTGAAATACTCGTGCGCGGGCCGTTGGTGATGAAGGGCTATTGGCGCAACAAAGCCGAGACCAACCGGGTCATCAAGAATGGCTGGCTCCACACCGGCGATATCGGTTTGATCGACGAAAAGGGCCGGATCAAGATTACCGACCGCAAGAAGGACCTGATTGTCAACGACAAGGGCGATAACATTGCACCGCAAAAGCTGGAGGGGATGCTGACGCTCCAGCCTGAAATATTGCAGGCAATGGTCTCTGGCGATAAGCGGCCTTATGTCGTTGGTTTGATTGTGCCCGACCCGGAATGGGCGCTCGAATGGGCGCGTGGTCAGGGTATGAAATATGACTTTAGCGCATTGCAGGATAATCCCGCCTTCCGCACGGCGGTGCGCGCGGCGGTCGACCGGGTAAATGCAGACCTGACGGTCACCGAAAAAGTCCGCCAGTTCGAATTTGCCGATGAGCCGTTCTCAATTGAAAATGAAGAAATGACACCGAGTATGAAAATCCGGCGTCACATCATCCGTGATCGCTATGCCGAACGGGTATCGGGTATGTATAAAGCATGACGCTGCGTTCGCGCTGAGCTTGTCGACGCACGGCACAACCAACGTCGGCTGGACACGTCCTCTGACAGGCTCAGGACGAACGGAAAAGGCGTGCGATGCTTCAACGTCACTTGAAGCGGCCTTAGGTCCTTATCCTAATCCTTTGCATCCAGCCATTCACCAATTTGCGCCTTGACCCGTGGCCGCGTTTTCAGCCGCGTCTGAATAGAGGTGATTGCCTGATCGACCGGTTTACGCGATTCGGCGGTGAGGTATTTTTTTGCATAAGCGTCGAGCTTTGCTGGCATGGCCGGGTCTTCCGAACCGCCTGCCAACTGCGCCACATATTCCGAGCGTGATGCCACATCGACGAAAGCTTCGACCTTCGCCAGATTGGCCAGCGCGAAATCGACTGCGAGATCGGGATGCTCGCCAGCAACCGCGCTGATGATTCCG
>JANLRW010000041.1:0-3228 GCA_031361925.1 Sphingomonadales bacterium | reverse complement strand
GTTTGTGGGTGAGTTATCTTTGCGTGCGCCGCGCTTACGCGTTGGCGATTGCGATATTCCCGCAGCGCGTTTTGATGGCGACCTCCTGCTCGAATGGCGACAGCCCCGACTGATAGGTCCGATCACCGCCAACGCGGTTGCATGTGCCAACACCAAATTTGCGGCGACTGCACCGGTTTTGAACGCAGATGTCCGCTTGTCCGAGCGATACGACAGGTGGCTCGGCGACATCGGCTTTGCAGCAGATCGTTTGAACTACGCAGATTCGACGCTCACTAAAGCAGCAGGGGCACTCTCGGTTGATGGCGGGCTAAAGCGGACCAATTTCACGCTCGCGCTCGACCGCACGGGGCTGCGCAGTAAACCGCTGACGCTGGCGCGGCTTGCAATCAACGCCAAGGGCTATGCCGGGTGGAACAACGGCGCGTTAAACGGATCGGCAGCAGGCAACGCGCGGATCAGGCGCGGCGCGTTGGACAAAGGCACGCTCGGCAGCCTTGATGGCATCGCAGAGCAAACGCGTAACACGCCTATGGGGCCGTTATTGGCGCGGATTGCGCCCGCATTGGAGCGCGCCGGTGATAATTTTGACGGGCAAATGGATTTTGACATTTACCAGAATGCGGCACGCGACACTGGGCTTAGCGTTAGCGGTCTGGCGCTCACCACTGCATCAGGCGCGCGGGTGCGGCAAACCGGTGAACTGGTGCTACGTGGCGGTGACAGATATTGGCGAATGGCGTCGCCAGTTGAGCTGGCCATCAACGGTCGCGACTTGCCCGATATCAGGCTCGCGATGGAACAATCGCGCCGTGGGGCGTGGACCGGCAATTTGGTGGTTGCACCTTATGCTGCGAACGGTGCCAGCGTTGCGGTGCCTAATCTGGCCTTTAGCGGCAGCCTTGGCGGGGCGTGGACGTTTGACGGACAGGCGCGGCTGTCAGGCCCACTACCTGGCGGGATGATAAGCGGATTGCGCTTGCCAATTGACGGCCGTTACGACGGGCGCGGCCTTATACTGTTTAGCGCCTGCCAAAATATCCAGTTCGACAGTGCGAAAATTTCGTCGCTGATGTTACGCGGCCAAACGATGCGTCTATGCCCTGATCGTGGACAGCCGATGCTCGTGGCTGGCGGCGGAGGCACAAGATTTGCGACGAATATCAGCAATCTGGCGGCATCAGGAACGCTCGGTGGGTCGCCGGTGACTGCAAATAGCGCCAATGTGCGCTTCAGCCTTGCCGACGGCTTTACCGCGCGCGATGTGAAGGTAACGCTCGGCGACGCCTCAGCACAGACGCGGTTCGACGTCGCTTTGCTTGCTGGTCAATTTTCGGGCAGCGCTATCAACGGCAGCTTGAGCGGTGGCAAAGGCCAAATCGGCAATGTGCCGCTGCTCATCGACGAGGCGGCGGGTGATTGGCGCTATTTAAACAGCATCCTGACGCTCGATGCCAAGCTTCGCATATCGGACGCCGAGGAAGCGGACCGCTTCCAGCCGATGGCGGTTCCCGACATGATGCTGACGCTGGAGAATAATATCATCAGTGCGATTGGCCAGATTGCCGAACCAAAAACTGCAAGAAAGGTGGCTGACGTCGATATCCGCCACGCTTTGTCAAATAGCACGGGCAGGGCGTTGCTCTCGGTCGATGGCTTGCGGTTCGACGATAAATTGCAACCCGAAATGCTGACGCCGCTGGCGCTAGGAGTTGTCGCCAATGTCGATGGTGCAGTTTTTGGCGATGGACAGATCGACTGGGACGCAAGCGGTGTTCGCAGCAATGGTCGGTTTGCGACGCGTAACATGAACCTAGCCGCTGCGTTCGGGCCGGTTGAAGGGCTGACCAGCGAAATCGTATTTACTGATTTGTTGGGGCTGGAAACTGGTCCTGCGCAACAGGCCACGATTGCCTCGGTCAACCCTGGCGTTCCCGCGCTCAACGGCACGATCCGGTATCAGCTGTTACCCGAACAGAAGGTCGCCATCGAGGCCGGTCGCTGGCCGTTTGCCGGCGGGGAGTTGCTGTTAGAGCCAACGGTGCTCGACTTTGGCATCGAGAAGGAAAGACGGCTGACCTTCCGCGTGGTCGGGGTAGATGCCGAGAAATTCCTTGCCGGTTATGATTTCCAGAACTTGCGGGTCACCGGCGTGTTTGACGGCACATTGCCGATGGTGTTCAATCAGGACGGTGGGCGCATCGTTGGCGGCGCTTTGGTATCGCGGCCCGGCGGCGGCGAGGTCAGCTATTTGGGCGAGCTTGCCTACGAAGATATGGGTACATTTGCCAATTTCGCGTTCGAAGCGCTGCGGTCGATCCGCTATTCGACGTTGACGATTGGCGTTGGCGGCAATCTGGACGGGGAAATTGTGACCGATATCAGCTTTACTGGGCTGCAACAGGGCAGCGGTGCGAAGCGCAACTTTATCACCAAACAACTGGCGCGCATTCCGATCCAGTTCAATGTCAGCGTAAAGGCCGAGTTCCTCAAGCTCATCGGCTCAGTGCGGGGGTTGTACGACGCGCAATATGCAGCCGATCAGGCGCTGCCGTTTCTAATGGAGCAACGCAGTGGTGTGCCGCCGGTCACCGGCGAAGAAAAGCTGCCCAAAAAAGATGAACCGAAAGATGAATAAGCCATTCAGCGAAGGGAAAGCGGAGATGGGGCATAGCTATCGGCAATTGACGAACCGTATGGATAGTGCGATTCGCCGCAACATGGGAAAAATGATATTCGTTTTGACACCGATTATGGTCGTTGCTCTATCGGGATGTGTGCAGGTCACTGCGCCCGATAAGCCGATTGTAATCAATCTCAACATCGCGATCCGGCAGGAGGTCTTGTACCGGCTGGACGCGGCGTCGAAAAAGGTCATTGACGAAAATCCAGGGATATTTTGATGAAAAATTCTGTTGAAATGATGATTGCCGCTATTTTATTGGGCGCAACCGCGACCGGCGCTGTGGCGTTTCAAGCTGGACGTGACCCGGCCTATCAGAGCGCGCGTGAAAGTGGGCTGGTAGGTGAAAAAGCCGACGGTTATCTGGGCTTTGTGTCAGCGCCTTCGCCTGCGATCAAGGCGTTGGTCGAGGACATCAACATCAAGCGCAAGGCGGCCTATTCGAAGGAATCGCTGGCAAACGGCGCAACCGTTGAAGAAATGGCGCTCCGCAATGGCTGCCGCCTAATCGGCGAACGCACCGTCGCTGGCGAGAAATATCAGAC
>JANLRW010000421.1:0-5825 GCA_031361925.1 Sphingomonadales bacterium | reverse complement strand
TCCATCTACATTGCGTGCGGCCCTGCCGATGGTCTGGATCAGCGAGGTTTCGCTGCGCAAAAAGCCTTCCTTATCGGCGTCAAGTATCGTCACCAACCCGCATTCGGGGATATCGAGACCCTCGCGCAACAGGTTGATGCCGACGAGCACGTCATAGACGCCCAGACGCAGGTCACGGATCAGCTCGATGCGTTCCAGCGTCTCTACATCGCTGTGCATATAGCGGACGCGCAACCCCGCCTCGTGCATGAACTCGGTCAAATCTTCGGCCATGCGCTTGGTCAGTGTGGTGACCAAAGTCCGATACCCCGCCTCCGCCGTCTTGCGGCATTCATTGATGCAGTCCTGCACTTGATCCTCGGTCGGACGGATTTCAACAGGCGGGTCGATGAGGCCGGTAGGGCGGATGACCTGCTCGGCAAAGACCCCGCCGGTCTGTTCCATTTCCCAACTGCCCGGCGTCGCGCTGACATACGTGGTTTGCGGGCGCATCACTTCCCATTCGTTGAAGCGCAGGGGCCGGTTGTCGATGCAGCTAGGCAGACGAAAGCCATATTCGGCCAAGGTCAGTTTGCGCCGATGGTCCCCGCGCGACATGCCATTGATCTGACCAATGGTGACATGACTTTCGTCGACGAAGAGCAAAGCGTTGTCGGGCAAATATTCGAAAAGCGTCGGCGGCGGCTCACCGGGCAGGCGTCCGGTCAGGAAGCGGCTGTAATTTTCGATGCCCGCGCAACTGCCGGTCGCGGCAATCATCTCAAGATCAAAATTGGTGCGTTGTTCAAGCCTTTGCGCCTCGAGCAATTTGCCTTCGATCTCCAGCTCTTTCAGCCGCTCTACGAGCTCGAACTTGATCGATTCGGTGGCCTGCTTCATCGTCGGCCCCGGCGTCACATAATGGCTGTTGGCATATACGCGCACATTGTTGAGTTTTGCTCCGGTCTTGCCGGTCAGCGGATCGAATTCGGAAATTTCCTCGACCTCGTCGCCGAAGAAAGAAATCCGCCACGCCATATCTTCATAATGCGACGGGAAGATTTCCAGATTATCGCCGCGAACCCGGAACGCACCGCGCGCAAAGGCGGTATCGTTGCGTTTATATTGGAGCGCCACGAGCTTGCGGATCAGCTCGCGCTGGTCGACGCTCTCGCCCTTCTTCAAGTCGAAAATCATTGCCGAATATGTCTCAACCGACCCGATGCCGTAAATGCACGACACCGAGGCAACGATGATCACATCATCGCGCTCCAACAAAGCCCGCGTGGCCGAATGGCGCATCCGGTCGATGGCCTCGTTTACCGAAGATTCCTTTTCAATATAGGTGTCCGACCGCGCGACATAGGCTTCGGGCTGGTAATAGTCGTAGTAACTGACAAAATATTCGACCGCATTTTCGGGGAAAAAGCTTTTGAATTCACCGTAAAGCTGCGCCGCCAATATCTTGTTGGGCGCCAGGATGAGTGCGGGGCGTTGTAGTTCCTCAATGACCTTCGCCATCGTAAACGTCTTGCCCGAACCGGTCACGCCGAGCAGCACCTGATCGCGCTCTCCCGTCAGCGCGGTGTCGACCAGCTCGCGAATCGCCGTCGGCTGGTCGCCAGCGGGTTGGTATTCAGAGACAATCTTGAACGGCCTTCCCCCTTCGGCCTTTGCCGGACGCTGGGGTTTATGCGGGGTGAAAGTGCCGTCGGTCTCGGGCTCTTCCAACCCGCGCCGGATGATTAGACCTTGCGTCATGGAGCCGAGCACCCCTCGTTCGTCGTGAACGGCCCGCTGACAAGACGGAGCGTGCAGCGTGGGCTAGTTGCCCGTGCAAGCGGTCCGACGAAGTTCAGCGTGCCATGCGCGACGACCGCGGCGCGCCGGGTCCAGCCCACCTCATTGCGGCGTTGCTCATCACTCATGATGGAATTCCGTCGCTCGCTTCTCGCGCCTCGCACTGAAGCAGGCTGGACTCCGTCGAAGGGTGCTCGACTCCATGATGCAAGGTCTCGGTTCAACCATGTTCGCTATATGTGCTGTTTATGCGGCAATGTCATCCCCGAACAGCATTGCAATTTTCGCTGGATGCGAACAAAAGTTCAAAAAACGTCATAGAGGAGAAGAAACCATGCGCAAATATTTGATCGTCGGCATCGCCGCTTTGGCTTTGGCTGCCTGTTCGAACAAGGGCGCGGACGCCGATGGCGATGGCAAGGTGAGCGCCGATGAAGCTAAAGCCGAAATGGCCGATGGCGGCGCGATGGCGATGCAGGCGGGTGAATGGGAAACCAAGATCAGCTTTAGCGATATTGAGGCCAAGGGCTTGCCGCCCGAATCTGCCAAAATGATGAAGGCAAAAATGGCCGAAGGCACGACAACGAAAAGCTGTATGACCAAAGAACAGGCCGAAAAGCCAGGGTCGGATTTCTTCGGCGCACCGCCCGAGGCCAATTGCACATTTGACGAGCTCGACCGGTCGAGCAACAGCATGAAGGTTGCCATGACCTGCAAGCCTGCCCCGAACATGACGATCAAGAGCAAAATGGACGGCACCTTTGCTGCAACCACTTATGCGATGACCATCGAACAGAGCACCGAAGGTCCGCCGATGGGCGCGATCAAAATGAAGGGCAAGATTGCGGGTAAGCGGATCGGGGATTGCCCGGCATGACAAGGCTCGGGGTCGCAACCGGCATATTATTGCTCACCTTATCCTCTTGTTCGGACAAAAGCGCCGACAGCGACGGCGACGGCACGGTTGATAGCGCCGAGCGTGCTGCCGAAATGGACTATGACGCATTCATTCCCATGAAGTCCGGGCTTTGGGAAACCAAGTTTGCCTTCACCGCTATCGACGTTCCGACACTCAGCAATGCCGAACGACGCCAGATTGCCGAAGAGGTGGCCAAGGGTGCGTCTAGCCGCAGTTGTCTATCGCCTAAGGAAGCAGAAAAACCGGGTGCGGATTTCTTTGGCGGCAATGGCGCAGAAAAATGCGTCTACAAGTCGTTTGATGTTGCGGGCCAGAATGTGACGATGAAGCTGAGTTGCGCGATGGAGGGCATGGGCACCGTCGATATGGCGCTATCAGGCGTTATGGGTGCGACCGAATTCAATTATGCAACCGATGTTGCCATCCGCTTGCCGATGATCGGCAGGGTCAAAATGAAGGGCAATGCCATTGGCAAGCATTTGGGGGCGTGTCCGGCAGCATGAGGATTTTGGGGATATTGTTGCTGGCAATGGCGATCAGCGGGTGCGCGGTTCCAACCGCGCCGGTCGACATATCGGCGGCAACCATTGTCAGGCCTGCACAAGTGAAGGTCGATTTCACCGCCAGCCGGATCTCGACTGACTTTGCCCAAGGCGACGCCGGGGTGGCCGGTCGTCCGGTGACGATTGACGATCCTGCGCGTGTTGCGTCGATTTCCAAGCTGGTGGTCGCGCTTGGCGTCATGCGGCTGGTGGAGCAGGGCACGCTCGACCTCGACCGCGATGTTGGTGCCTATCTTGGCTGGCAGGTGCGAAACCCTGCCTTTCCCGACGCGCCGATAACGATGCGGCATTTGCTGTCGCACCGCAGCGGCCTGCGCGACAATATTGATTATATCGTGCCGCTTGACGGCAATCTTTCGGCGGTGCTGACGCAAAATAAGGCATGGGAGCTGCGCTATCCGCCAGGCGATTATTTCAGCTATGCGAATATCAATTCGCCGCTGATTGCGTCGGTCATGGAGGCCGCGACGGGGGAGCGTTTTGACCGATTGATGGCGCGGCTGGTTCTTGCCCCGCTCAAGCTCGACGCCTGCTACAACTGGGGTGCGGGGTGCAGCGACGGGCGGCGTGCACAGGCGGTCACGCTGCTACGCCCCAATGGCGACCTCGCGCGCGACGCGGCGATCACCGGCAAAGACCCGTGCCCGGTATATGCCGCAAGCGACGGCAGCTGTGATGTCGAAAAGCTCTACCGCCTGGGCCGCAATGGCTCCGCGTTTGGCCCGCAGGGCGGCCTGCGGATATCGGCGCGCGATCTGGCGAAAATCGGGCAGGTTTTGCTGGCGGACGGCAAGCCGCTGCTAACGACCAAGACCTTTGCCGAAATGATCACGCCCGTGTGGACATTCGACGGCAGCAACGGGGACGATGACAAGGGATATTTCAAGGCTTATGGTCTTGGCGTCCACTGGCTCACCGACGGCAAAGGCAATGAATGGATCGGCCATGTTGGCGAGGCCTATTCCTTGCGCGCGGGATTCTGGGTCAACCGCAAAGCTGGAAAGGGCTTTGTTCGATATGTCACGATGGTCGATGAATTCGCACCCGTCGGGCATTGCTTCGACACCTGCCCCTGATGGCACGTAAAAACCGCGATTGGGAACACGACGAGGAAGCCGAGGCTTCGCCTGCGCTGACCTGCTGGCTATGCAGCCGTCCGATGGGTGAGGTGACGGTGTGGCATCACCCGATCCCCAAATCCCGAGGCGGGCGCGAGCAACAGCCGGTCCACCCGATCTGCAACAAGACCATCCACGCCAATTTCACCAACAGCGATCTGGAAAAGCGCTATTCAACCGCCGAGGCGCTGCTGGCGCATGAAGAAATCGGGCGGTTCGTGGCGTGGGTAGCCAAAAAACCGCCCGATTTTGATTCAGCCGTAAAAAACCGGCGTTAGTTTATTTTCCGGTCGATTCGGGCATCATCGAGCTGTGCAGATGGTCAATCTTCCATTTGCCATCCTCCATCCGGTAGATGAACGTATAGCGCGCTTTCACATCATTGCGGTCGCCCGAATTGAGATTGGTCAGCGATACCGTCCACGTTCCCATTCGCGCGGCAGTATTGCAGTCGTTCTTGAACGTGCTGCTGTTGATTGTGCCCACGGGGTTACCTTTGAGGAAGGAGACAAAATAGTCCTTTATCTCTTCATGGTTTAGCCGCGGCTTGTTCGACACGGTGGCGAGCAGCACCGCGTCTTTAGTGAACAGGCTTGTGACCGTGTCGGGATTTTTCGTTGCCCAAGCGTTGTTGAAATCGGTGAACAGCGATTCAACTTGCGTTTGCGATACGGCGGCGCACTTCATGGACTTCGACGTTTTTGCCTGCGCCGGGACCGCAATGACCGTGGCCGCGATGGCGGCGGCGATAATCAACTTTCTCATCTATTTTCTCCTGTTGGTTGAAGGGGCGGTCAGGCCGAATGCGAAGGCTCGTCCTGACCTTTGGTTTTCCAGAGCGAGAAGAATATCCCGCCCAGAATGAGGGCAAAGGTGACAGCAAGGCTCAGCACCGGTGGGAATTTGTCGCCGTCCATCAGGAAGTCCGAGACAAAGATCTTCGACCCGATGAAGACCAGCACCAGCGCTAGCGCATATTTGAGATAATGGAACCGGTGCACCATTGCGGCGAGCGCGAAATAGAGCGCCCGCAAGCCTAGGATCGCCATGATGTTCGAGGTGTAGACGATGAAGGTATCGGTGGTGATGGCAAAGATCGCAGGCACCGAATCCACCGCAAAGACCAGATCGACAATGTTAATGACCACCAGCGCGAGGAACAACGGCGTCGCCGCCAAGGCTAGCTGGCCGGTCTTGCTATCCGGAACGCGCACAAAGAAGTTCTGGCCGTGCAATTCGGGCGTCACCCGCATCATCCGCGAGATGAGTTTCACCGCCGGATTGTTCGCCACGTCCATCGGCTTGTCGCTGGCAAACAGCATCTTGATGCCGGTGGCGATCAGGAATACCGCGAAGAAATAGAGCAGCCAGTAGAATTGCTCGACCAGTGCAGCGCCCAACGCAATCATGATACCACGCAGCACGATGACGCCGATAATACCCCAT
>JANLRW010000419.1:0-5654 GCA_031361925.1 Sphingomonadales bacterium | reverse complement strand
GGCACATCCGCCCACCCACGCAGAATGAGGTCAGACCATGGCGAACGAATCCAACGAAGTGATCAAGCGGCTTTTCCAGCGCTTTTTCCGGGACGAGCTGCCCGGTCTGTCGGCGACCGACCGCGCAGCGTTTGAAAGCGAATTTGAGGATCGTTACGGCGAGCTGCTGGAACGGTCGTCGAGTAAGTCCAGCCCGAGCTTTGCCGATCTCGTCGGCTTCGGTGCAGGGCCGCTTAAACCGTTCGACGCGCTCGATATGCCCAGTCTGCGCAACGATTTCGACGAATCGGTCATCCAACCGCAGCTCAACGCATCGGCGCAGCTTTACTATATCTATCAGATGGAGCGGATGCGGTTGTTTCAGGTCGTCGATGTGCTGCGCCGCCTGTTTCAGAACGGACAGATCCGCATCCAGCGAGGGCCCGGAGCACGCGGTTTATACATTCTCGAAAAATGGACACCGATCCGCTACACGCGGCGTGACCGCATGATCGCCTATCGCCGCGCGTTCAATTACGGAACGGTTCCGATTCCCGGTGGCGCTGTGGTCAATCGCAACTTCCACTTTCAGCTTGTGGCATTCATGTCCGCGCTGTCTCAATATTTTACGGACTTAACTATCGGTCAGGTTATCCGCGGGGCCGATGCCATCAACGACCGACCGTTTGCATCGCTATCAACGGTGCAGCGCGTTGGCACCGATTTGCGCTATCAACTCGACCGTGCGAGTTACGGCAATATTCTCGCGCTGACGCAGGAAGTCGGTCAGTATCTTCAGCAGATTTTTGAATTGCTCGACTCACCCGATATCAAACGCTCATTCGACGCCAACACCAAATGGGATGTGGTCGAAGCGGTGGCAAACCGGCATCTAGGCGGCGCTGCAGACATGTCGCAGCGTGCCAAAATGGCGGAGGCCGGCCGACGCGTGCTGCTCTACATCGCAGAAAATGATTTCCGCACATCAATAGATCCGCAGGTTTTCGAGGCAGATGCGCGTAAAGTCGGTGCGCAGGCAGACGCCTGGATCGCCGCCTATCGTTTAACGCCAGAAGGTCGGCGCTTTGGCGGAACGGTCAATCATATGCGGTGGTCGCCGGGCCTAAGCGGGCGCGCCAATACGCGTATTTCCGCGTGAGCGGGCCACAATGGGGACGCCCTATCCGGTATCGGTGCGCATCGGCACGCAACCCCAAGCCTTTGTTGTTGATGCGGGGTTCGCGCTCTCGCCGATGGGTTTGCTCGTTACGCTCGCGCTCGCCCGCAACAGTGCCGTCTGGCTACCCCGAGGATTGCTGAATTTGCTCGACAACGACCGCCTTTATTGCCGCGACCCGGCGCAAATGGGTGGGGATTGGCTCCCCAGCGAAGGCCGTGGAGCGTTACTTACAGCCATGGCGGACGAATTGCCCGCGTGGCAGCGCGCGTGGCATTACGGGAAGCTATCTGCACGGGTCCACTGGATCGGTGATGCACATTACGAAAGCGCGCTGGCCGACCGCGAAGATTCCACGCTTTTGCCGAGGTTCGAACATTGTGCTGCCGCGCTAGACACACGCCTTGCCGCCGATGGAGACCCACCCGTTGCCCCGCTCGACGAATGTGCGCGCGACGCCGTCGCGCTTGCCGCAGCACTCCAGCCCGACCCGGTGTTCCTGCTGACGCTGCCTGATCATGACGGTGTGCCGCCTTTGTGCACTTTGCTTGGCAAACTAGGCTTCAGCGTGCGGCGTCGCGTCGCAGCGGCAGACGCTGTGCTTGATGCCGCACGAATTCCGCTAGAAGCATCGGGCAGCCATGCTGCCATTGTCCAGATCGTGGCACCCGCTGTGATCTCGCTGCCCGACAGCTGGGATGACGGCGACTGGCCAGGATCGCATGCCGACGCGGACATCGGTGACGATGTCTGGCGCAATGCCTGTGCGCTTTGGCAATCGCTGGCGGTCATGGAGGAGGCGGCATGACCACGATGATGCCAATCAGCGCCCGCCGCAGTGCACTGCGCACCAATGCCGACGAGCTGGTTATGATTAGTGTCGGGGGCGAAATTGCGTCACCTCTGGAGCGTGGGACGCCGTGGCGGATCGGGCAGGACGGAAAGCCCCGCGCGTTGCCGGGGACGGGCGGGATCGTCCTAAACCACCGAGTCGGCGACCGCGCGGTCGGTGTGGCGGGTGATCATATTGAACCCGGCGTGTCGGTGCGGAATGAAAAGCGTTACGGTGGTGCCGACGCGGCCAATCAGGCGCTCCAAACTTATGCCTGCATCGGCAATGGTGCCATTGTGGTCTCCGGAGCAGCCCGCGGGACGCGCGGCGTTGTGACCGGCAAGCATGGCGGCATCGACAATGTCCTTGTTGACTTCCCCTTAACAGCAATGCGGAGGATGGCGATCGGCGACCGCATCCAGATATGGGCATATGGTCTGGGGCTGAGGCTGACCGATCATGCCGGTGTTGCTATCTGGAACTGTGCGCCCCGGTTGCTATCGCGCTGGCAACCATGGGTAGAGAATGGGCGCATCCACGCGCCTGTTACGCACCGCATCCCCGCGCGGCTGATGGGGTCTGGTATCGGCCGCAACAATGTTCTGCGCGGTGACTATGATATTCAGATGTCCGACCCCGCGATGGTCGCTAGGCACAAGCTGGGCACCTTGCGCTACGGCGACATCATTGCGGTTATCGATGCCGACAATCGCTTCGGCCGATCGCGCCTCGAAGGATTCGTCTCGATCGGCGTCATTGTCCATTCTGAAAGCACGGTCGCGGGGCATGGGCCCGGTGTTGTATCGCTGATGTCGGCCCCTAAAAATCTACTCCAACCAGTGCTTGATCCAGCAGCCAATATCGCCCGCTATCTCAATATCCGTACGCCCCGACCGCCGCGCAACATGCTGCCGCTTGCCATGCGTGAACAGCGTGAAGTTGCAAATATCCATCACCAGCCACTAAGGAAAATGCCCAGTGTATTCGCTTGATGAAGAACTCGACGCATTCGTCTCGCGGATCCTACCTCCGGTCGGTGGCCGCTGCGCTTCGGGGTGCACGTGCCGCAACTGCCGGTCAGAACAGTGTAGATGTGCGTCGTGTAGCGGGATCGAAACGGCCCCGGTTCGAAACCCACGGGCTGCGCGGGGCCAGACGAGTCCGCGCGCCGCCGGTTCACAACTGCCGGGCTGGCAGGGGTGGAGCGCCCCGGTTCGGCTAAGCGACATCGTCGCCGGACGCGATGCTGGACCAAACAGTACGCAGGCGCGCGCACTGAGTTCCTTCATCGCGCGCGGATCGCGCGTTTACCGGATCACGCGGTTCGGGATCGACCGTGACCGTGCGCTGAGCATCGGGATGACACGGAGCCAGTCTATCGTCGAGCGGATGATGCAGCATTACGCTGGACGCGGCGGCGACCCCGCAGTCCATGCCGCGATCCGCAACCTGCCGCAAAGCCGCATTTTGGTTCAAGCGGCTAATCTGACAAGGCAGGGAATGCATCCGCGCCGCGCCAAGCTCTATGAAAACTGGCTTCAGGACCGCGAACGCCCGATCCTTTACAATGCCAATACGACCAGTTTCGAAAACGCCGATGACAGCCATCACTATGCCTGAGAGGATCACCACGATGTCAGCGCCACATGCCGTCCCGGCCGAGGATTGGAGCGAACTCGACGCGCTTGTCGGGGCCGAACTCGACATCGTCCTGTCACGTCGGCCAAAACCGGTGATCGAGCCGGAGGCTGAGGAAGCCGCATTCTTGGCCGGGGCGACGGCATATCTTGGCCGGCATCCCGAACCACAGCGCCTGATCGCCGAGATTGTCGCGCGGTTCCCGGTTTCAGAGACCGAAGAAGACCCGGCAGTGTCGAATCGAGAAGAGGAGCCGGATGATGAGCCTGCATGAAGAAAACCCGATTTTTGCCCTTGATCGCGTAACAGACGAGGCTGACTATGCCGTGGTCGGCCCGACCGATGGGCGGACGCGGGTCCGCCACACCGACCGAGCCCCTTTCAGTGCTGTTTGCGCGATTGAACGCGATTTTGGCGATGGCAAACTGACGGGTTGCACCGCGTTCCTGATCTCGCCGACGCGGCTGTTGACTGCAGCGCACTGCATCATGAGCCCGCTCCGGCGCCGTCTGGGGTTGCCACATGTCGCCACGCGTATCCGCGTCGTGCCGGGCAAAGCAGGGCTCAACGTCCGCCCTTACGGCATGCAATGGGCCAAGTCTTGGCGCGTCAATCCTGCCTATCTTCGCCGCCCATCGTCCGAAACCGACATTGCCGTGATTGAGCTGGCGCGGCCATTTAGTCCCTGCCCCGGATATTTTCGGGTACTGACACCCACAAACGCCACGCTGGAGCGCCTCCGTGGTCGGGTACTCGCTCACATTTCGGGATATCCTGCGGACAAGCCCAAGGGCACGCAGTGGGAACATGCCGAGCGGATCGACCGTATCACCCCAGCCCAGCTCTTTTACAGCGTCGATACCTGCCCCGGGCATAGCGGCGCGCCAGTATGGATCCACCGGACGCGCGGCGGTCGCGCCGAAGTGATCGCAGTCCACACAGCAGGGCCAGCGCCCCATGCGGGCGGCGCATGGGGATGCCGACCCGGCGTGCCGCTTGCGCCGGCCGGTCTATTCAACCGGGGAGTGCGCTTAACGCCTCCACTCATTCGCTCGATTAAGCGCGGATTTCGCCCGTGATGCGGCGTTCGTCGAGCCTTGAATTCGATCCGTCGCAAAGTTGCGCAAGCCGCTACAGTTGTAAACTGAATCATGTTATCAATCTGCAAGTCAGCACGAAATTAATGTTAGGCAGGCAATCGTCCAAGGGAGGGATTGTCTTATACGCTTTGCATAAATGGGTCGTAACACGTGCGACGGTTCTCCCCCTTGTCTTTAGATAAAGGGCTGCTGAGCATGGCGATGCATATCGATGTGATGCGTACGGTGAGCGATGATATGCTATATTCGACGATGTCGAATGATGACCAACAAAGCGGTGCATTCCACTTCACAATCGATGGACAAGAATTCATCGCGGTCAATCGCGAGAAGTGGTGCGATGAACACGATGCGGCGATAGTCAATGGCTCGACATCGACGAATATTCTTGGGGAAATTGTTACGTCGCTTGGCGATTATGTCGTCTTGGCTGACGACACACCCTTGGCAACAGAACCCAAAGTGGCTGACCTTCTCTCGCGGCGTGAACTCCAAGTTGCGCTGCTTATTGCCGACGGCAGCTGCGACAAGGATATTGCACGCCAACTTGCCATCAGCGTTTATACAGTCAGGGAACACATAAGACGCATTTTTGCTAAGCTGCATGTCTGTCGCAGAGCAGGCGTTATCGCCAGAATCCTCAGGCGCCAGACTTGACGCGCTAAACTTAGAAATAAAACCGCGACGCGACCTGCGGATAATCTTGGCAGACGGCTGCCTTGTTGCGGTGTCACCGAAAAACGGGCCAGTCGGTCAAATACTATAAAGACGATCGCATGACTGCAAATGTCGCATGGCGTTTACGATGGAAAAGTGGCGGAGACGGTGGGATTCGAACCCACGATAGAGTCTCCCCTATACACACTTTCCAGGCGTGCGCCATCGACCACTCGGCCACGTCTCCGCATCCCATTCGGGAAGGCACGCC
>JANLRW010000018.1:0-2749 GCA_031361925.1 Sphingomonadales bacterium | reverse complement strand
GGCAAAACCAAATTCGCGATGTTCTGCACCGGCGGTATCCGCTGCGAGAAATCGACAGCTTTCTTGAAGGCCGAAGGCATTGACGAAGTCTATCATCTTGACGGCGGGATATTGCGCTATCTTGAAACCGTACGCGAAGAAGAGAGCAAATGGCAGGGTGAATGTTTCGTATTCGACGAGCGCGTGTCGGTGAAACATGGGCTGGAACTAGGCACGATGGAATTATGCCACGCGTGCAGAAACCCGATATCGGCAGATAACAAGATGTCCGAGCATTTTGCCGAAGGCGTGTCGTGCCCAGCTTGCTATGCTGAGCGCACCGACGCTGACCGTGCCCGCTTTGCAGAACGGCAAAAGCAGATCGCGCTGGCCAAGACGCGCGGTAAGCAGCACATCGGTGTCGATCCACGACTAGATGGCTGACCTGCCAATCCTCTACAGCTTCCGTCGTTGCCCTTATGCGATGCGTGCGCGAATGGCGATTTCGGTAAGCGAGGCCCAAGTCGAACTCCGGGAGGTGGTTTTGCGAAACAAACCCCCGGAATTGCTCGAAGCATCGGCCAAAGCAACCGTGCCGGTTCTTGTCTTGCCTGACGGCGCGGTGATTGAAGAGAGCCTCGATATCATGCGCTGGGCGCTAGGCATGAATGATCCCGAAGGCTGGCTTTTCGGCGACGACACCGACTTGATCACTCAAAACGACAGCCCATTCAAAGCTGCGCTCGATCGGTATAAGTATCCGCACCGCTACGGCCTCGAAACCGGTTTAGCGCATCGCGCCGCTGGGCTGATTTATTTGAGCCAGCTCGAAAGAGTTTTGCACACAAGCCCGTTTCTGATGGGCGACACACCGCGGTTTGCCGACATCGCGATATTCCCCTTTGTCCGGCAATTTGCAGCGACCGACCGTGAATGGTTCGATGGGCAACCCTTGGCCAGACTGCAACGCTGGCTATCGGAACTCACGGGTTCGGATTTGTTCACGCGCATCATGCAACGCTATCCGCGCTGGCTGGCACGTGATGCGCCCAGGCTGTTCCCCTGACTATTTCAATAGCACCAGCTCTTCGGCCATGCTCGGGTGCAATGCTACGGTGTCGTCGAAGTCGTGCTTAGTCAGTCCCGCCTTTACCGCAACCGCTGCGGCTTGCAGGATTTCAGCACTGTCAGGCCCGATCAAATGGAGCCCAACCACCTTGTCAGTCGCAGCGTCAACGATCATCTTATACAAAGCGCGTTCGTTCCGCCCGGCAAGCACGTTTTTCATCGCGCGGAAATCACTCTTATAGACCTTGATTTCACCGAGTTTCTCGCGCGCTTCCGCCTCGGTCATGCCGACGGCCGCGAGGGGCGGATTGCTGAACACAGCGGTCGGGATGCAGCTATAGTCAACATTGCGCGGGTTACCGCCGAACACCGTATCCGCAAAAGCATGGCCTTCGCGAATGGCAACGGGAGTTAGTTGAACACGGTTAGTGACGTCGCCGACGGCATAGATGCTCGGCACATTCGTGCGGTTATCCGCGCCGACAATGACCGCGCCGTCGCCCGCGAGCTTTACCCCGACATCGTCGAGCCCCAGACCGGCAGTGTGCGGAACGCGCCCCACCGCCCACATCAAAAGGTCGGTTTCAATTTTCTGGTCGCCGCCATCGATCAATAAGCTGCCAGTGTCCTGCCGCGATGCGCCCTTGAAGCCGAAGTTCATACGGATATCGATGCCCTTCTCGCGGCTCATACCGATCAGCTTTTCAACGATTTCTTGGTCGTAACTACGCAGCATTTTATCGCCGCGCGTGACCACCGTAACTTCGACGCCAAGCTCATGGAAAATCCCTGCAAATTCATTGGCAATATACCCCGCCCCTGCAATCACAGCGCGCTTTGGCAATTCTGGGAGGTGGAAAACCTCGTTCGAGGTAATCCCCAACTCCGCGCCCGGAACATTGGGCACGGCTGGCCAGGCGCCGGTTGCTACCAGCAAATACTTGGCCGTGATTTCCTTGCCAGTCGCCAGCTTCACGCTGTTCGCACCAGTCACAACCGCGCGTTCGTGAAATATCTCGACCTTGTTGGTACCCAGCGTCTCGCCATATAAACCTTCAAGCCGGTCGACCTCTGCTCCGACATTATCCCGGAGCGTCGGCCAATCAAAGGTCGCGCCGGTGGTATCCCAGCCAAAACGCTTTGCATCCTCCATATCCTCGGCAAAATGCGATCCGTAAACGAGTAGCTTCTTGGGCACACAACCACGGATAACGCATGTCCCGCCAACACGGTGTTCCTCGGCAATCGCTACTTTGGCACCGTGCGATGCCGAAATGCGAGCCGCACGAACCCCGCCCGAACCGGCACCAATAACGAACAGATCATAATCGAAATCGCTCATAGCGCACCCAATGCGGCTTCAATCAGCGCCATCGTCGACGGATCGAACCCGACTGCGCCATTTTCGCCTATGCTCTTGGCGATTTCCTTGCCAAGTTCGACCCCGAACTGGTCGAACGGATTGATACCAAGCAGGACCGCGTTGACGAAGGTCCGGTGTTCGTAAAACGCGATCAATGCCCCCAGCGTTGACGGCGTAACGTCATCTAGCAATATGGTGTTTGAAGGCCGGTCACCAGCGTAATGACGCGCCAAATCCTCGGATTTCTTCCCCGCCATCAAGGCTGCACCTTGCGCAAAGCAATTCACCAGCAACGCCTCATGATGCGCCGGATCGAAATCATGCCCCGGCGTTTTGCTG
>JANLRW010000447.1:0-1929 GCA_031361925.1 Sphingomonadales bacterium | reverse complement strand
TCTATGGCTTCGCCGGTGTGGCGGACAACCAGCACCGCCTCAACGCCCGAAATCTTCTCAAGCGCCGCATCAACATTGGCCTTGAGCGGAATGCTTTTGCCGCCACGCAGGCCGCTGTCGGCGCAAATAACAAAGCGGCTCCCGCAATCGCTAATCCGGCCTGCCAATGCCTCGGGTGAGAAACCGCCAAACACGACGCTGTGCACCGCGCCGATCCGCGCGCAGGCGAGCATCGCGACCGCGCCCTCGACGATCATCGGCATGTAGATGGTAACGCGGTCACCCTTTCGCACACCGAGTTTTTTAAGCACATTGGCCATTCGAATGACCTCGGCCAGCAACTCAGCATAGCCTATGCGGCGCGCGTCTTTGGCAATATCGTCAGGTTCGAAGATGAAGGCAATCCTGTCACCATTGCCAGCCACCACATGCCGGTCCACCGCGTTGTGGCAGACGTTCAGAACGCCATCCTCATACCATTTGATCGACACCGGATCGTATGACCAATTGCCGATTTTGCTCGGCGAAGTCATCCAGTCGAGCCGCTTGGCCTCCTCAGCCCAAAAAGCGTCGGGTTCGCCGATGCTTTGCGCATATATCCGGTCATAATCGTCAGCGGTGCAATGCGTGTTGGCGGCGGCATCCGCTGGAACGGGGAACCACTCCTGATGTTCGGTCATCTGTTTTTTGCCTCTTTCAAGCTTTGCGTCTATGACGCCCAAATATGCCCAGACTGCAAGATAAATCCGCCCTGATTACCGGTGGCGCGCGCGGAATTGGCGCGGCCATTGCGAAAGCTTTTGTCGCGGAGGGTGCAAGCGTCGTGATTGCGGACATTGATGTAGAAGCAGGCGAGGCTCTCGCTAAAGCGCTCAGCACAGCATTCTTCAAACTCGATGTCTCGTCCGAAGCCGATTGGGAAAGCCTCGCGCTTGCCTACCCTGCAATCGACGTGGTCGTGAACAACGCGGGCATAACCGGCTTTGAAGACAGCACAGGCCCGCACGACCCCGAACATGCCAGCCTTGACGAATGGCACCGTGTCCACGCAGTCAATCTCGACGGGACCTTCTTGGGGTGCCGGTATGCCATCCGGGCCATGCGCGCCAAGGGAGCCGGGTCGATCATCAATATGTCCTCGCGCTCGGGCATTGTCGGCATTCCGGGGGCTGCGGCTTACGCGTCTTCCAAAGCAGCCATCCGCAACCACACCAAGTCGGTCGCGTTATATTGTGCGCAGCAAAGCCTTAACATCCGCTGCAATTCCATCCATCCAGCGGCCATCCTGACACCAATGTGGGAAGCGCTGATCGGCGACGGCCCTGACCGCGAGGCCCGCAAGGCCGCAATGGTCGCCGACACCCCGCTTAAACGCTTTGGCACGGTCGAAGAAGTCGCCGCCATAGCGGTGCTGCTCGCGTCGGACGAAGCGGCCTATATGACCGGCAGCGAAGTGCATCTGGATGGCGGGTTGCTGGCGGGATCGTCGGTATCGCCCGGGGATTAGTGCTTAATCCACATCCTCAACCGCAACCGCCTCACCCGTCACGCGCTGCGCGAGTGCCGCCGCGATAAAGTTATCCAAATCGCCATCCAGCACATCACTTGGCGTTGGCGAAGTGTAGCCGGTCCGCAGGTCTTTCACCATTTGATACGGCTGCAACACGTAGCTCCGGATCTGGTGACCCCAGCCGATTTCGGTTTTCGCGGCATATTCTCCGCTCGCCACTTCTTCGCGCTTGCGCAATTCGGCCTCGTACATCCGCGCCTTTAGCATCCCCATCGCAGTCGCGCGGTTCTTGTGCTGCGACCGGTCGTTCTGGCTGGCGACGACAATGCCGGTTGGTTTGTGCGTAATGCGGACGGCGGAGTCGGTCGTATTGACGTGCTGCCCGCCCGCGCCCGACGCGCGGTAGGTGTCGATTTTGA
>JANLRW010000436.1:0-19592 GCA_031361925.1 Sphingomonadales bacterium | reverse complement strand
GCCAGCGATAGTATGACTTCGATGCCATAAATGTACGAGAAGGCAAAAATTACAGCGCTGGTGGCAACGAACATTCCAGGGATCATGGCCCCCAGAACCCATGGCTCAAACCTCTTTATGGTGTCGATGAGCGCTGACCTGTCTTTAGGCCCTACCGACGTGATATACCGGTGGAAATGAACGGTGAGCAGGAATGATGACTGGGAGGCAATAATTTTTGGCATAAGCAATTTCGTCAGAAACCCTAACGACGCGGTTGGCAACAGCATCAGCGCCACAAGCCGTTCAATGTTGAAATAAAGCATCCCCGAACAACCGGACATAATTGCCCGAATGCCCTGACTTAAATTGCGTTTGATGTGGCGGGGCACGCGACGCACTATCCGCGAGTTACCTCGGAAAACCCCTGCTCGCCCCGCGATAATCAGCAACGCTGGCATGGCCAAAACCTCACCCCACAGCATAACGCTGGAAATTTTCAACGCCCCTTTCGATAGGAGAAGGACGTCAATGAGAACAATGACCGCCTTCGTCCCGAACGCAGCTGGATAGAGATATACATTTGCTGCGCTTCGCAACGATGACAGGATAGCAATATTCATTGCAGCCGCAAACAGCGTGACCGAAAGCTGCAGGAAACCGAACTCGCCGATAACGATCAATATGGCAGATGTAATGATTGCCGTGATGAGACAGATAAAGAATGAGGATAGAATATACAAGTTGATCAAATAGTTAGATCGCTGGATATGGCGACCGGAAAACGGCGCTACATTGCACGCAAGCTGCGCAAAGCCAAGCGATCCGAAATCTGCAAAGATGGTCGTGATTAGCAATATGGTCGATACAACGCCGAAGTCATGATCGTTTAAAACAATTGAAAGAATGATCACCCGGCTCGCATGCAACACAACCGCAGCGCCAAGAATGAACGTGCTGGAAAAAAAGCGTGGAAAATTTAGATGGCCGAGTGCCCCCATCTATCTGTCGCCAACCTTGACGTAGTTTCGCACCGTGTCGACAAACGACGGTTTTCGATTAATTGCCGGTCCTGCTTGCTGCGTCCACTTGCGTTCAAGCCATAATGTGTTTTGCGCAACCTGCTCTGCGACGTCAGCGAAGGTTGCGCCCGCGAATTCATTTTGGCGAGAAGAGGATGCGGCGTTCAAATAAGGTACAAAGGTCGGTATCAGTTTCTCGACAGCGTATGCAAAGCGGATGATTCCATCGCGTCTTTGTCCTGCACCGGGAACATCGAGCACGTGATCTGGTCCACTAAATGTCGCGCACACTCCGCTATCCTGATAAAGACTGGGCGTCAGCGAGACAACGGGCTTTCCACGCCATACCGCCTCGATAACCGATGTGCCTGAATTCAAGACAACCATCTCACAAGCTTCGATCAACGCAGATGTATGAAGTTTCGATGACGCCGGCACGTAGCGGATACCTCTGGCTGCACAAAATCGCCTGTAATGATTTTCGGCCTTGCTGCCGTCACATGGCCCCACCCGCTCAGCCCAAATAGGATGGCCCCGGATGACGAAACGCGAATAGGGAATACCCAGCCTATGCTGCAATGCGTCCAGCGCTTCGAAGTTATTTTCAAATTCGGTACCGAAATCAGGGTGGCCCCAATACTCATAACTGCTTGAGGGAAGGACTAATACCTCCGGAGCTTCGCCGATCTCCGCCAGCACGTCGGTTGACCAAGCCGCGCTGCGCGTCTGAAAATCGCGCCATTCGTTACTTCCCGTCCGGTTCACGCGTCGGTCAATCACATCTTCGGCGTGCCTAACCTGCTCGGCTGTTAATTCGCGCACTGCCAGTTTTCGGCTGAGATCCAGAATAGGCGCAATACCGAGGCAATTGTTAAATGGCACGAGCCAGATTCCGTCACCGAACCAACTGCGCTCATACGATGCGTAATCCACCCCCAGCATAGCTGCCGCATCCATAACACCCTTGAGGATGTCGATCCGCCCATTGAATAACAGAACAAGGTCAACGCCGAATGTCTGTATCCACTGAACTGTCGAGTGATAGCCGACCCGATAAGCCGACAGAATACCGTTTTTTTCCGTTACATGCGCTAGGTCTTCCGGCAACTCGGCCCGAACGAGTGCAGCTAGGCTGGATAAAATTGCAAGGTCTTCGCCCGGCACAGGTATTTTTTTGAACGACCAGTCCAGTCGGAAGCTGCGGGTTGCTTCCGCACCATGACGACCGCCCAAACGACATTTGACACAGTGATCGATTGAACCGAAGCCGACAGTGCCAAACTGCTTATCATAGCATTTGGTCAAAGAACCGTCGCACACGAGTTCGCTCGTTTCCAAACCCGCTTCTCTGGCTAACCGTAGAAGAAAGTCCCGGTGCGCCCCGTGGGGACGCCACGGGTAGATCTGGGCAACGCCCACATGCTGGTATGCTGTTCCGGCAGCTTTTCCACTGCGTTGCATATATTAAGCCTCCGCCCGGCGATATGCCACTGCATTAGGCCGAATTACCAGTATCCGCATTAAACCATATAAAATTGCGAGCATGATCGCGGCGAAAACACCCAAGACGAGAAACGGAAGGTTGGCCGGGCTAATCATCACGCTGAGATATGCTGTCGCAACGCAATAGGTAAAAAAGATCCTTCCAGTCCAAAGGTGTCCGCCTTTGAGGCCATTTTCGAAGAGGCGTAGCAGCGCTCCCAAGACCCCGAAAAATATCGCCAAGCTCAAATAACCATAATCATAGATAATGCTCGACGCAGCAGCTACGAAATACCCATCATATGGCGTGACAGGGGGAATATATCCAAATCTAGAGAGGAAGATGTCTTGCAAGGCCACAAACGATATTGCCGGTCCCGAATTTGCATATCCGATGATTCCTTCGGATATCCAAACGACGTGAAAAGCATAGAGGAATACTGCAGAGCCATAATCGACGATCGAACGCATGATTCCAGACTGGCCGGCCCAGCCATTGTCCAGTTGGCAACTTCCAACAATTTCGAGCGCTGGCTGAATAAGGTGGTTGCATAGCGACGCCAGATATTCGGATGAGTTTGCCACACCAAAAGCGTCTGCCCGCAACGCAAAAATAAAGCCAAAGACAAAGATTACACCAACGATAGACAGCAGCATCTTACCGATTCCAAAAAATGACGGAAGGCGTGATTTTCCAGAGATGCCGCGACCCACGAACGCTGCAGCAATGACGGCGACCATGATCATCAGTGCCGTACGTCCACCTGTAATATAAGTCAGAAGGAACATCGCTGCCGCCGTTGCGACGAAAATGTGCATTCGGCCTTTGCTGCGCTCTTCCCATTCATAGACGTTGTTCATGACCGGAATGTAGATGGCCATCGAGAAAATGTTACCGAATACGCTGATCGCACTACCTTGAATGTCAGTCGCGCCGAATTCCGCTCGGGCTGCGGCCAAGCCGACGTCAAAATAATCAATTCCCCTAAAGAAAATGCGGTCAAATAACATGCCCAAAGCGGACACGATCGAGAGGTAACACATGAAAAGATCGAACTTCACGCCGCTCTTTGGCGGCTCACTCGCCAGAGAAGGACGCGGCGGAACGGTTAGATAACCAAAACCAATTGCTGCTAAAGATAACAGTGTAACGAACAGATAACGTATGGCGAAAAAGTCGAATACTAACCATGAGTAAAATATTGATATGATACTGAAGCCGAGCGTGAAATTAAATATATTCCAGTAGAGCGATCTGTGGGTACTCATTTCTCAACCCTTATGGAGGCGTTTACAGATTGTCTGCGAAATACTTCACTGTATTTTTTAGGCCATCCCGCAGCTCCAATTTCGGCTGCCACCCTAGTACGTCCTTCGCAACTGAAATATCAGGCCGTCTCTGTTTGGGATCGTCAGTCGGTAACGGCATATGGATGATTTTCGAAGATGAATTGGTCATTATAATTATCTCTTGCGCCAATTCGAGCATCGTGAATTCGCCTGGATTACCGAGATTGACCGGTCCTGTCACAGCAGCGTTTGTGCCCATCAACCGTATAAAACCCTCAATCAGATCATCGACATAGCAGAAAGATCGCGTCTGCAAACCATCGCCGTAAATGGTGATGTCCTCGCCTCTCAATGCCTGAACGATGAAATTGGACACAACCCGTCCATCATTTGGCGCCATCCTTGGGCCGTAGGTATTAAATATACGAGCGACTTTTATCTCAAGATTATGTTGACGGTGATAATCGAAAAACAGTGTCTCGGCGCAACGCTTTCCCTCATCATAGCACGACCGGGGCCCAATCGGATTTACATTACCCCAATAGCTTTCGGTTTGCGGATGCTGACTTGGATCGCCGTAAACTTCGGAGGTAGATGCTTGAAAAATTTTCGCACCGGTCCGCTTTGCGAGACCCAGCATGTTGATCGCGCCGTGAACGCTTGTCTTTGTGGTCTGCACCGGATCATGTTGATAGTGCACGGGTGAGGCTGGGCACGCCAGATTGTAAATTTCGTCTACTTCCACGAAGAGTGGAAATGTGACGTCGTGACGCATGAGTTCAAAATTAGGCTTGCCGAGCAGATGGGCGATATTTGTCCGTCGGCCAGTGAAAAAATTGTCGACGGCAAGAACCTCATGTCCGGCTTCTACTAGACGGTCGCAAAGGTGACTGCCTAGAAAACCCGCAGCACCAGTCACAAGCACTCTTTTTACATCAAATAACGACATCAACACTACCTCAAAATATTCTTGATTATTACAGCTTTCGGCGAACCGCGCGCATCCAGCCCGAAGTGCCAACATACAACAGCCAATGGAGCGGACGAATGAGGTCAAATAGCCTCTGCTGGCCGCGACGAAGATAATCATCACCGATGATATTCAGTGCCTTTTCAATCATCATTTTTTTGTTAGCCGAAATCGACGTAGGCAGCTTGCGATAATGCACCAGCGGATAAGACGCTCTCGCCAGACGGAAGCCCATACCAGACAGGCGCAACCACATGTCGAAGTCTTCCACCGCAACATGTGTTTTGGCTTCGTTAAATGGACCCGCAGCTGCGATCACGTCTCGCTTGACCAACACCGTTGACATGGCAATCCAGTTTTTCAGCAGCAGCTTCCGGTGCGAAACTGGGACGACATCCACGGCCTCATTGGGTGGACTAACCGGAATTATCGCGGCACCGTCAAGAAAATCAGCGATGCCTCCACATAGCAAATCAAACCCTTGCGACCCGGCAATTTCTAACTGCAGTTGCAATTTATGCGGCATCCAAAGATCATCGGCGTCACAAAATGCGATCCACTGAGCGTTTCCAATTGCTATTCCGACGTTTCGGGGGCCAGCTGGGCCACCATAATTTTTATCTGTTCGGACGTAATGAAATCTTGAGTCGACGCTGCAAAACTCCTTGATAATTTGCGGAGATTTATCGGTCGAACAATCATCCACAACGCTTACCCGAAATTGGCGAGAGCTTTGCGCCGCCACCGACCGCAGCGTTTCAAGAATATATTTTTCGGCATTGTAGACTGGAATTACCACGTCTACCGATCCAACATCGCTATTTGGCACGGTTGTTAAGGTCATTTACTTCTTCAAAATTCGGTTTCTAAAAATTTCAATCGTTGCTGGCTCAACTGATGCCCTTTGATGTGGCATTGCCAAAAAAACCCAAGCCGATGATCTTATTCGCCATCTGGATTTTGACCATATCCATATCCATATCCATAGCCATAGCCATAGCCGGCTTGACGATGCCGCAATTTTGTCAGGACGACACCGAACACATGGGCATGGACGGCTTGCAATCGGCCAAGCGACGCCTTGATACCGCGAACCGCAACGCCTTCGGCTTCGACCACAAATACGCAGCCCTCTACCGCACGTGATAACAGCGGTGCGTCGGCCAGACCCAAGATGGGGGGGGAATCGATTACGACATGATCAAAAGTATCCAGTAACTTTTGAACCAGCAGAAGCATCCGGTCGCTCGACAGTAACTCCGCAGCGCTCGGAGGCGTCGGACCCGCAGGCAGCAAAGCTAATCCTTTTACAGCCGTTGGCAGGACCATTTTTTGCCATTCATTGTCTCCAGCGAGGAAATTACTAAGTCCCACGATGTTGGCAGCCTGCAAAAAGCCGTGGATGGAGGGCGAACGCATGTCTGCGTCAACCAGCAAAACCTTTTTGCCGGTCCTGCCGAGCATCGTTGCGAGTGCAACGCTGGTCGTACTTTTGCCTTCCGCAGGCCTTGTACTGGTGACCATGAACGCCCTTGGGACACCGTGGTCTGTCGAAAATGCGAGGTTCGAGCGCACGCTCAGATATGCCTCCGACAACATCGACTTAGCATCGGATAACATGCTCAAAGCATCCCCCTCATCGACATCGGGGACGCTGCCCAGAAGGGGCAATTGTAGCATTCTGTTGACCTGGCCTGGTTCGCGGAGGCCTTCGTCGATCTGGTCGAGTCCGAACGTAGCGACGGCGGCCAGCGCAATCCCGACAAGAAAGGCCAGGCCAAGATTGAGTGGTAAGCTCGGCGACGATGGCCGGTCAGGTATTTTCGCCGGATCGACTATCGCAATGTTATTTGCGCCAACACCGGCAACGCCGATTTCTTTGTACCGTTGCAAAAGTGCATCGTATAATTGGCGGTTGGTGTCGGCTTCACGCTGATAAATATTATATTGAATACTATCGCGCTGTTGCAGGTCTAGGCGCGACTTGATCATCTGCACCCTTTCTGACAGCTGACGCTCGCGCTGCGCGGCTTCTCGAAACTCGCTCGACCGGCTGGTATTCACACGGCCTTCTTCACGTGCGATGCTGTTGTCGAGGGCGCGCAATTGCTCGGCCAGAGCGCGGGCTGCAGGATAGCCCGGCTCGAACTGAACCATCAGTTTTGCATATTCTGCTGCAACTTCGGCACGCTTTTGGCGCAACTGCGAAATAGCCAGATTACCTAGCGCTTCACTATTAGCGCCATTTTGGACCTGCGCTTTGGCCCGACTTTCCGCCGTGATGCGCGCTGCAGTGGCTTGGGCAAGTGCCGAATTAAGGGCCTCCAAATCTGTCGCTACGAGCGTACGTTCGACCTGAGTTTTTCCGTCGGACCCGATGGTTCGACCCAAAGAAACAATCCCTTTGGTTGAGGCGTAGTTGACAAGGTCGCGTTCGGATTGTTCAAGCCGCGCCCTCAAATCGGCCAAGCGACCTTCGAGGAATTTCCGCGCATCGGACGTGGAGGCAAATCTACGATCCATGCTTTGCTCGATGAACTGTTGAGTCCAAGCATTAGTTATCTGTGCAGATAGTTGCGGGGACGCGCTGGTATAGGTTACGTCGATCAGCGCCGAACCGCGGATCGGAGAAACGCCTGCATGTTCTAATAAAAGTTCAACAGCTCGCTTTTCACGCTCCGCACGTTCCTGCGTCGAGATCGGTCCGCCTGTCTTGCCAAACAGCTTTGATTCGTCGGTTGGCGTTGTATCGTGCATTTCGAAAAATTGGTCGTTAGCGGCAAGACGTAACTGCCGTGAAACGCGTTCAGCCAGCGAGCGTGCGGACAACAACGAATATTGAGTTTGATAGAATTCCAAATCACGGCCTGCTTCGCGTGACTCTATACCGTCAACATTCGTGATATTCTTTTGCTCACGGCTGATCTCTATGCGCGCCTTGGCTGCATACTGAGGAGTCATGAGCAACGTTGCTACCACGCCTATAATGAGTGACGAGATGATGATTCCGCCAATAACCCATTTCCAACGCAAGACGACTTGCCAATATTGCAATAAAATCGGCGGTGCCATTATCTGACCATCGATTGTTTCGCCCGATGAATTGGCGAAATCCGATCCGGCTCCGTTGTTGGCGGTTTTTACCGTTTGTAACATTTATTTATCTCTACAAGTCATTGTCAGGTTCGGGCGGGGGCATCTAAACAGAGTCATTACGAACCGCCAGTCCTTTCGGTTTTTTGCGCGTCAACGCTCCATAGCCATAAAAGGCCGATTGCAAACAGACATGAACCGATCGGTGTCCGTATAGGATAATCAGCGAGACTAGCCAATGCGAACATAACGATGATCGCCACGCCAAGCCTTGCGAGAGATGACAGTTTTTGGCCGGTGCCATGCCTGTTTGGCAAGGCGATAAAACTCTGCCGAATTACTGCGATAATAAGCGCAATCAACAGTAAGGTGCCAGCTACGCCGGTGGTCAAAAATACATCTATCCAATCGTTGTGCGCCTGATTGACATAATTCGGTCTTAGCAATCGCTCATGTTCGCCAACCTGATAAACGGTGGCGATGCTTCCGGCGCCAGCGCCAACCGGAAAATAGCCCTTGCCTAATTCGATAATTGGCCACCAAATTTTCCACCGCAGTTCGTCAGCTTGGTCTGGTGCCGTTAGCCGTTCGAGTGCCTTTGCTCGAGACATGATGACCGCCGCGGCTGCGATTGCCAGCATGACAAATGCTCCCAAAACATAATTATAGTTGAACGGAGTTTGTTTTCGGGGGTTCGCTGTCGAGGTATTCAATTTCTTAAACAGGAAAATGGCAAGCAATAATCCGACCATGCAAAAAATTACGCCAGCGCGTGACCCGGTTATGATTATTAACAACACCAACACCGACGCAACACCAAAAGACAGGCTGTTTAACAGCTTAGGGTTCAACGATCTTCGGCCTGAAATGGCGGTGTATGTCGCCAATGCCGGAAGAAGAATCGATAGCAATACCGCTTGATGATTGCGGTTGGCAAAAAGGCCGACCGCTGAGCCTTTGTTGGAGATGTGGTACAAATACAGCGGCCCATCGGGACTACCCATGATTTGGATGATTGCCCAGACGCCCGATAACAAGCCCAAAGCGAGGATTACCGGCAGAAGCAGGTATTTCTCTTCCGGGTCAAGCTGGCAACCGAGGACTAAGATTGCCAGCGGAATGAAGAGCGAGAAAAATGCATTTCGGGTCGCATACGGCACGACTGTGACAGTGGCCCAGTTATATTGTGGGTTTGTCGTTTCCATCACTAGTCGGGGCAATTCCCGACCTGGCAGATATTCGGATACAGATAAAGGTATTGCCAAAAGATGCAGAGACACCACCGCTACAATTCCGGCTGTCCAGATTGCCAGAAACCTATATTGGGTTAAATGATGCTTACGTAAAGTTACGAGCGCGACACCGCACATCAGTATCGCTGACGGACGAAGCAACGCCAGTGATTGCACATCAGCCCGGGCACTCCCGCCTGTGAGAAATACCAACGCTAAAAAAGAAACAAGCGCCCAAAATGGAAATTTTGCCTGTGGCCAGTTCTTATTTGCTATAAACGCCATGCAGGGCGGGCTCCCTTTACCCGGTGTTCAAGTAAACGCCGTGTGAATAACCCCAAAACGACCAGCTAAATTCTTTCTTGGCTGGTGACCCCTACGGGAATCGAACCCGTGTTTCAGCCGTGAAAGGGCCGCGTCCTAACCGCTAGACGAAGGGGCCATCTTAGATGGAAGCGCGCCTTTACGGATTCGCTCGGGCGAGGTCAAGCCCAGATACGGGGGATTTCAGTCGGCAAAAGCGATATCATCGACATGCAGTTCGGCCTTGGGCGTTGACCCCCAGTCGTCGGTCTTGGCGCGGCCAGCCAGCCAGTATTTGCGGCCACGTTCGCCGTGCAACAATTGCTGGCCCAAAACGGTTTCTCCCTGCCGGAACGCCATCGCTTTGAAGGACGCGCCGTCATCGCCTGCAACAATCGCGCGGACATGATCCTTCCCGACGATATCGCATTTCACGACGCGCACTGGCCCGGTCACGACGCGCGGGCCGGGCCATCCCATGCCGTAAGGTCCGGCTGCCTCCATCGCGTCGACGAACGCCGGGTTCAGCCCGCGCGGGTTGAGTATCGCGTCTACCAGCAACGCCTTGTTGCCCGACGCACGGGCGACATCGCCTGCAAGTTGGGTGTCCAACCATTCAGCCAGCGCATCGATTTTGTCGGCGCTGACGGTCAGCCCCGCCGCCATCGCATGGCCACCACCCGCCTCAAGCAAACCAGCGTCTTTGGCCGCGATAATCGCTGCACCTAGGTCGACGCCGGGTATCGAACGTCCCGAACCCTTGCCGACGCCGTCTGCGTCCACTGCAATGACGATAGAGGGCTTGCCGCTTTTCTCTTTGATACGACCGGCGACGATGCCGATGACGCCGGGGTGCCAGCCTTGGCCAGACAGCAACGCGACCGCGCGATTATGCTGTGCGGGTAGCATCGCCTCGGCCTCCTGTTGCACCACCGATTCGATGGTGCGCCGTTCCTCGTTCAATTGGTTAAGTTCGGCGGCAATCCCGCGCGCCTCGTGCGCGTCCTCGGTGGTCAGCAAGCGGACGCCGAGATCGGACTTGCCGACCCTGCCGCCAGCGTTGATCCGGGGCCCGAGTGCGAAGCCCAAGTCAGAGCAGATTGGCGCTCGGGTTAGCCTACTGGCCTCGATCAGCGCTGCCATTCCGACATTTCGTCGGCCCGCCATGACTTTTAGCCCTTGTGCAACAAACGCGCGGTTTAGGCCGCGCAATTGCGCGACGTCGGCGACAGTGCCGAGTGCCACGAGATCGAGTAGGTCCATTAATCTGGGTTCCGCACGGTCCGCAAAGAAGCCTCGTGTCCGGAGGATGCGGACTACGGCGGCGCTCAACAGAAAAGCAACCCCTACCGCAGCCAGATGGCCATGCGACGCAGCTTCGCTGGCCTCATCCAGCCGATTAGGGTTTATGAGCGCGAACGCGACTGGCAATTCGGCGGCGCATTTATGGTGGTCAACAACAATGACTTCTATCCCGGCCGCCTTAGCTTGCGCGAGCGCATCATATGCCATCGCGCCGCAATCGACGGTGACAATCAAACTGCTTCCGGCAGCTCCAATTTTCACCAGCGCCTCGCCTGAAGGACCATAGCCTTCCATCAACCGGTCTGGAATATAATGGCCAGCGGTCAGACCCAAATCGCGCAGCAGGCGGATAAGCAAGGCCGCACTGGTCGCGCCGTCGACGTCATAATCGCCGTAGACGGTGACAGCTTCGCCCGCCTCGACTGCATCGGCAATCCGCTCGGCACCCTTGTCCATGTCACGAAAGATTGACGGGTCGGGCATAAAGGCGCGGATAGTCGGGTCGCGGTGGCGCTCGACATCGTCGCGCGGAACGCCGCGCGCCATAAGCAACTGCGTGACCAGATCGTCTGGCTGGAAACCGGGGTCGCGGGCATCGACATTGCCCTCGCGCCACTCCCATGCCTGCCCGAGAATGGACTGCGTAATGTTGAGCACCGATGACATCCGCCTTTCCTATGCGGGGCCGCGAGTGCTAGCAAGGGGCGGATGAAAAAGCTTCTTATTGTCTGGCACAGTATGACTGGCGGGTCCGAGGCGCTGGCACATGCGGCCGCAGAGCGCGTGGCCGAGGCGGAAGTGCATTTGCTCCATGCCGACGCCGCGGGGGCAGCGGATATGCTGGCCGCAGACGGGTATCTGTTCATCTTCCCCGAAAACCTCGCGGCGATCAGCGGGGTGATGAAGGCGTTTTTCGACCGTGTTTATTATCCTTGCCTGGGGCAGATCGAGGGGCGCGCTTATGCGGTGATCGTCTGTGCTGGGTCGGATGGCAGCAACGCGGTCAAACAAGCCGAGCGCATCGCCACGGGGTGGCGTTTGAAGAAGATCGCCGACAGCATCATCATCTGCACCCACGCGCAAACACCTGAGGCCATATTGATGGTAAAGACGATAAAATCGGCGGATTTGGAAAAAGCGCGAGAATTGGGCGAAGCAATGACTGCAGGTCTAGCAATGGGACTATTCTAACCGACTTTGCAAATTGCCTTATCGTCCAGCTCCTGCCCCTTGGGAGCAGGTTTTAGCAGGAACACATGGCTCAACCGACTGGCGATCCGGCCACCGCCGCCACTCCGGTTGCCACCCACTACTGCGGCAAAATCAGCGCAGGCCGCAGCACTATTCAAATAGTCGCCATGCCCGGTGCTCGTTCGACTGACATCTGTAGTATCAATAATCGTTAGGCCACTTTTCGCAGGCGTGATATCATAGGTCGACTTGGAAGCGTAACACCTCACCGGGAGCCCTTGCGTCTTAAGGTCAGCAGCTTCGAACGGGTCGAAACAATAAGGCGAACCCAGACGTGGATAGCCGTGCAGTTGCCGTGAAACAGCCAAAGCTTTATCCTTGGCCGATAGATAAATCGTAATACGGCGATCATTATTCACCCGCCGCGCCGCCAGAACTTCCTCGGCAATGTCGCGTTCGAAATCCTGCCGATCAACGTCAGGTGAGGCCAATATAATGTTGGAGATCACACTTGCATCGGCGTTGCTCGAGGTGGAATCCACATATTCTACCGCGGGAATTACCAGACGCGCGCCGAGCGAGTGAGCAACAAGGATGATTTCCTTAGTCGACGGATCACGCGCCAACTGAGTGAGGAAGGTCCGGAAATTGCGCTCGTCCCAAAACATGTTGGTTTCATCAACCGCATATTTGGTCAGCGCGCCCTGCGACGGCCAGCTATATTGAATTACGGGGCCGTCAAAGCCAGTGAGCTTAGCAATTTGCGCTGTGGATTCGGAATTGGTCAGGTAATTTTCGCGAAAGCCGTGGACGTAGAGCAACACACGTCCGTTTTTAGCCTTCGCGGCTGCGCCCAGCGCCTTCCACCACTCGCTACGCTCTTGAAACGCGGTGGGCACGATCTTTTCAGTTTTGCCTTTTGCAGCGGGCACCACCACTGGTACGCCGAACCGCGCATAGCGAACAACCGGACTACGATGCTGCGAAAGCTTTAACGGCGCTGTGCGGCAATCGGGCAGACGCGACGTGACAAGGAAAAAATCCTTATCGCCTGCCGCCTGTGTATCGGTATTATCGCAAACCGGGCCAACCGCATATTCGGCGTGCGGCAGCTCACCATAGCCCACGCCTGCGCAGCCAGACAATGTTACTAATGCAACGGACGCCGCTATTAAGAATCGCATGGACATTTTCAACCTATAAACCAGCAAGAATGCATGTTTGTTCCGTCACATGTCACGGTTTGGCAGATGCTCGCTTTTGACCCAGCGAACCGTGCCGCTGGATGCACGCATAACTACGGTTTCAGTGGTTACGCGGCCATCGCGCAAGGTTTTGACGCCATCAAGCAACGACCCATCGGTCACCCCGGTTGCTGCAAAGATACAATCGCCCTTGGCCAGTTCTTCAAGGTCGTAGATCTTGTCGAGATCCTCGATCCCCCATTTGCGGGCGCGGGCACGTTCGTCATCATTGCGGAACAACAAGCGGCCCTTGAATTGTCCGCCGACACAGCGCAGGGCCGCGGCCGCCAATACGCCCTCGGGTGCGCCGCCGCTGCCCATGTAGATATCGACGGTGGTATCAGGATCGGTGGTCGCGATGACACCCGCCACATCGCCGTCAGGGATCAGCATGACGCCGCAGCCAAGCGCGCGCAGTTCGGCAATCAGTTTTTCATGGCGCGGGCGGTCGAGGACGCAGACAATCAGCTCACCCGGTGATACGCCTTTTTCTTTCGCCACCGCTTCGACATTCTCGGCAACCGTTTTGTCGAGGTTGACGATGTTTGGCGAGTAGCCGGGACCAACCGCGATCTTGTCCATATAGACGTCGGGCGCGTTCAACAAATTGCCCTCTTCGGCAACCGCCAGCACCGCCAGCGCATTGGGACCGGCCTTGGCAGTAATTGTCGTGCCTTCAAGCGGGTCGAGTGCGATGTCGATGCGCGGGCCTTTGCCGATGGCAGAGCCGACCTTCTCGCCGATGAAGAGCATCGGTGCCTCATCTCGCTCACCTTCGCCGATGACTACCGTCCCGTCCATATATAACTCGTTCAGCGCTGCGCGCATGGCTTCAACGGCGGCGTGATCGGCGGCCTTTTCATCGCCGCGCCCAATCAGCTTTGCCGCGGCAATCGCGGCGGCCTCGGTCACGCGCACCATTTCCAGCACAAGCACCCGGTCAAGAATTTGGCTTGGCAGCGTCATGTCGTTTTCCTAGAAGATTGAATAATATAGGCGTCGGGGGAAGATGCCGTGAGTTTGGGGCACGGTTATTCGGAGCAGTGGCTTCGATAGGGAAGGCGTGACCAAATGTCGAGATTGCTTGTGTCCGCTTTGCTCATGATGGCATTTCCGCTGGCCGCACAGCCAATGACTGATGCCGAAATTGCCGCACAGATCGAGAAGGCCAGGCGTTTGGTCGCAGTCGATGATGAGGGTTGCTTGAAATATCCGGTCAGCGACGAAATTGTAGTGTGCGGGACTTCGAAGGAAAACAAGCGGAACAAGCTGGAACCAAGACCGGTTGACAATGATCGAATCCGGCGCGGCGAAGCGGTATCGACCGAACGCGCGGCGGGCTGCACTTACGGGGATAGCCTTTGCCGCACCGGGCTATCGGGAGGCATCGCGTTCGGTACTGTGCCGCCGGTTGCGCTTGATTATGAAGAATTGATGAAGGGTTTGCCAGAGCCTGATATGGTCGTCTCTGAAGGAATTACCCCGCAGTGATCAGCCACTTAATATAGGCATTACCATCGGTTCGCCGATCAGGCTGTCCGAACCCGACAGAGCGGCGATGGTATCGCCGACCGCCTGTTCCGGCCCGTCATGCGTAACCATCGCGATCAGCGCTGAGCCGTCGTCGGTGGCCTCGGTCTGGATCAGGCTTTCGATAGACAGCCCCGCATCGCGCATCGCGGCGGTGATTTCGGCTAGCACCCCGACCCGGTCGGCGACCACCATGCGCAAATAGGTCTTGCCAACACGGTGCGCAGAGGTGGCGCGCGGCAGCTTTTCAAGTTCTGCCGATGGCATCGAGAAGGCAGGCCCTGTTTCCTTGCGCGCGATATCGACGAGGTCGGCAACGACAGCAGACGCGGTCGGCTTGTCGCCTGCGCCTGCTCCTTGGAACAACAGGCGGCCTGAGAAATTGCCCTCTGCGACCACCGCATTGGTCGCGCCGATGACATGCGCGAGCGGATGGTCAAGCGGGACGAGGCATGGTTGGACGCGCTGGAAAATCGTCGCGGCACCATTTTCGCCGTCGATTTCTGCTAGACCAATCAGCCGGATGCGGTAACCGAGGACCTTGGCTTGCGCGATATCGGCGGCAAGGATTTTACGGATTCCGCGCGCCTCAACGCCGCCAAAGTCGATTTGGGAACCAAAGCTCAAAGAGGCCAGTATCGACAGCTTGTGCGCAGCATCGACGCCGTCGATGTCGAACGAAGGGTCGGCTTCGGCGAAACCCTTGGCCTGCGCGTCAGCCAAGACTTGGGCGAAATCGAGGCCCTCACGTTCCATCGTTGACAGGATGAAATTGCAGGTGCCGTTGAGGATACCGTATACCCGGTCGATGCGGTTGGCCGCTGCTCCGTCGCGCAAACCTTGAATGACCGGGATGCCGCCCGCGACTGCGGCCTCAAATTTTAACGCGGCGTTTTTTCCTTCTGCCAATTCAGCAAGCTCGGCACCGTGATGTGCAATCATCGCCTTGTTTGCGGTAACCAAAGCGCGGCCCGCTCCCAATGTCTCGCGCGCGAGTGTCAGCGCCGGTCCATCGGACCCGCCGACCAATTCGACGACGACGTCGATGTCATTTGCCGTTGCCAACTCGCCCATGTCGTCGACCCAGCGATAGCGTGACAGACCAACACCGCGGTCCTTGGCGCGGTCGCGTGCGGTGACTGCGACAATCTCGATGGCCCGCCCAGCCCGCCGAGCGATAAGCGCGTTATTCTCCTCGACCAGGCGGATGACGCCGGTGCCAACGGTGCCGAGACCGGCCAAAGCGATACGTAGCGGGGCAGACATAGAAACGAGACTTTCTGCTAAGGAATGAGCATTGCCGCAGCGCTTAGGCGGCTTTGCAGCCAATTGCCAGCCCTTGCCGCACCTCGACCACGCCCCTATAGGCCGCGCATGAACGACCAACCCACATTGCTAATTCTCGCGGGCAAACGCGATGGCAAGCTCGATCCGATGGCCGCCGAAGCAGGCGTTAGCCACAAATGCCGCGTGCCGATTTGCGGCAAGGCGCTGCTGCAATGGGTATTGGAGGCAGCGATCCCGGCGTTTCCCGACACAAAAGTGCTTATTTCGATCCATGATCCGGCGGTGATTGCCGATTTGCCGGGCGTGGTCGAGCTGGAGAAGGCGGGCCGCTTGATGATTGCCCAAGCGCAATCCGGCATCGTCGAAAGCGTTGAATACGCAACGGCCCAGGCTGGCGACAGCGCATGGCCTCTTGTCATCACGACGGCAGACAATGTGCTCGTCACCGCCGAACTGATGCGTGATGTCCACGCCGAAGCGGTCACAGGCGAGGGCGACGCCGTCGTCGTTCTCTCGACCCGCGAAGCCATCCAGGCTGCACATCCCGAGGGCCAGCGGCGATTCTACGAGTTTTCGGACGTGGCGATTTCAAACTGCAACCTGTTCTGGTTGCGCAATAAGCGCGGGCTGAAGGCCGCCGAGGCCTTCCGGCAGGGCGGGCAGTTCATCAAGACCAAGGGCCGGATTGCTAAGGCGTTCGGGATCGTCAATCTCATCCGCTTCCGCCTCGGCTGGTGGACGCTCGACACCGGCTTCCGCGCAATATCGCGCGCGCTCAAAACGCGCGTCGTGCCGTATATGGCAGCGGACGGAGCTTATGCCGTCGATGTCGACAACCCGCGCACTTATGCCATTGCCGAGATTTTGCTGAAGCAGCGCAAGCTTTAAGGAACGAGCTTTACCTCGGCGCGCCAAACCGGAATCCATTCAAGCGATCCGCGGCATTCGTCCATCACCGCTGCACTTGTCAGGCGGAAAGCTGTTCCGTCCCAGACCCAGCTTTCGGACTGGCCGCAATCGCCGACACCGCGCGCCTTGTTATAGCTGCGGATGCTTTGCGTGCTCGCGTCCCAGTCCGAATTTATCAGGACAGGCACCTTATTCGCTTCGCCCAATTCGGTTGAAATATAATCGAACTTTGCAGGCGCGAAGGTCCATTTGCCGGCATTATCGCGCTGGCCTGTGTAGATTCCCGAGGCTTGGTTATAGGCGCCCGCGCCGCAATTGAGCATAACCAACGCCTGCGCGCCGTTCGCGCCAGTGCCGAGGCTGTAGGCCGTATCTTCGGTCGAACCAAAGCGGTCGGCGGCGCATGGGCTGCTCTCCGACAAAGCGACAAGCGATGATGCGTCGGGCAGTATATTGGTTGGCACCATTTTCTTCGCGGTGACGACCGGCAGCGACGCTTCTTTCACCCGCGCTTTTCTCTTGCCGATGGCAATAATAGCACCTGCCGACCCTGCACGGCCTTGCTCTGCGTCGATATAGCGCAGTGCCGCCGCCGCCCCGGCCAGCGAAGCTGAACCCAGATTTGCGTTATCGCCATCAATGACGGTGACCGCTTTGCCCCTGGACATCGCGCGCGCAAGCTTGATTGCCGAAGTGCCGCTGATCCTAATGAAATCGCTGTCGCGGTCAATCGCGCCGGTGCTGGCTGTTTTGCCATCGACAAGAATGCGGAATGTTACTGATTTGCTTTGCGCGCCAGCAATTTCGATCACGAGCGGCGCGGAAACGCCTTCTGAGCGTTTCAGGATAACGGTCAGTTGCTGGTCGGCACTGGCTTCTGGAATTAACGCGACCGCTCGACAGGAAAGCCCGTTGTCGCAACCGGCGACCCAATCCTTGAACGTAACCGTCTTGCCAATCGCCACCGGAGCGATCGGCGTGGAATGCGCCGCAATGCCAGTAACCAAAGCGGCGCTTACGAATGCCGATGCCAATATTCCCCTACGCATAGGTGAATGCTAGCGCTTTTGCCAGACGCTCGCTAGGGGCAAAGCGACACATGATTAATGGAGCGGTTATGAAAGCAATCGGCGTTATCGGGGCAGGACAAATGGGCGCAGGCATCGCGCAAGTCAGCGCGGGCGCGGGCTATCATGTCTATCTGTCTGACCTTGACTTGGAAAAGGCGCAGGGCGGTAAGGCCGGTATCGCCAAAGCCCTCGACCGGTTAGTTTCCAAAGAAAAAATCGACCGTGACGCTGCGGACGGGCTGCTTGCCCGGATCGAACCGGTTGCCGATTACGCGCCGATGGCTGGTGCCGGTCTGATTATCGAAGCCGCGACCGAGCGCGAGGAGATCAAGCGCAAGATTTTCGAAGCCGTCGGCAAAGTGCTGGGCGCTGACGGCGTGCTGGCGTCGAACACTTCGTCAATCCCGATAACCCGGCTGGCGCAGGCCTCACCCGATGCAGCGCGGTTTATCGGCGTGCATTTTTTCAACCCTGTTCCAGTGATGGGGCTAATCGAGATCATTCGTGGGCTTGCCACGAGCGATGCGACGGTTGAATTGGTGCGCCGTTATGGTGAGACGTTGGGAAAGCAACTTGTGTTTGCGCAGGACGCGCCGGGATTTATCGTCAATCGCGTGCTGATGCCGATGATCAACGAAGCATGCTTTGCGTTAGGCGAGGGCGTGGCGACCATCCGCGATATCGACACTGCCTGCCAGCTCGGCCTCAACCACCCGATGGGGCCTTTGACGCTCGCCGATTTCATCGGCCTTGATACCTGCCTTGACATCACGAATGTGCTTTTCACCTCGACCGGCGACCCCAAATTCCGCCCCGCGCCGATCCTGCAAAAATATGTCGAGGCCGGCTGGTATGGCCGCAAGGTAAAACGCGGCTTTTATGACTATTCGGGCGATGTGCCCGTTCCGACGCGGTGAGCCGTTTCGATCCGCAAACGCTTAAATTCTATGCTGCTCAGGCGGAGAGCTACATTGGTCATCGCCCCAATAAGGTCGATGCGGGAATTGCCAAATTTCTCGACCGGTTGACGCCGGGTGCGCGCATATTGGAACTTGGTTGCGGCGGCGGCATCGATGCCGCGCATATGCTGTCACTGGGCTTTGATGTCCATGCGACCGACGGCGTTTCAGAAATGGCCGCTATTGCTGAGCAGCGGTTGGGGCGCGAGGTTTTGGTGATGCGCTTTGACGAACTTGCAGCGGTCGAAAGCTATGATGCGGTCATCGCAAACGCATCTCTGCTTCATGTTCCGACGGCTGGTTTACCAGAAATCTTCGCCCGCATATGCACAGCACTTAAGCCCGGCGGCTGGCATTTTGCGACGTTCAAAACGGGCGCCCTCTCCGGGTATGACCGGCACGGACGCTATTACAACTATCTTGCGCGTGCCGAAGCCGAAGCGCTTTATTGTGCTTCCGGCAACTGGGCATCGATGAATTTGGAAGAATGGCCGGGTGCCGGCTATTTCAGTGAGCCCGCGATGTGGCTTGGGGTGATTGCTCGCAAGTCTAATGACTAACGCGCTAATTCGTCTGACTGAATTGGCGTCTCCGCATGTGCGCTGGTCGTCAGGTTCAACCCGATAGCGCCCACCAAAATCAGCACGATGAAGCCAATTTGCGGTGCGTTCAGGCTCTGCTTGAAAACCACCCAGCCGATGATCGTGATTGCGACTATGCCAGCGC
>JANLRW010000429.1:0-2798 GCA_031361925.1 Sphingomonadales bacterium | reverse complement strand
GCTTGAGTGGGCGCTGCCAAAGCTGCTGCCGCAAGAGCTATCAGGATCGCATGTTTGATCATGACCGCAAGCTAGGCCCGCCAGAATGAACCCGCAATTAAAATTAGCGCCCGTCGCGTGCTTCCATAAAATGCTTTCGGCACATCGCAACATAGCGGTCGTCGCCACCGATTTCGGTTTGCGCACCTTTGATGACGGCTTTGCCAAATTCGTCCACGCGTAAATTCATTGTCGCCTTGCGCCCGCAATCGCATACGCCCTTTAATTCAATCAGGCTGTCGGCAATACCAAGCAACGCTGCCGAACCGGGGAAAAGTTCTCCCTGAAAGTCGGTACGCAGGCCATAGCACACGACCGGTATACCTGAACGATCGGCCAATTGCGCGCATTGCCACGCCTGTTCCTTAGTCAAAAATTGCGCTTCGTCGATCAGAACACAGGCAAGCGGTGCTTCCTTGTGCCGCCGCAACACCGCAGCCTCGATGTCAGTCGCACCGTCGAAACGGCTGGCATCACCGGCCAGACCAATTCTGGAACTGATGGCTCCGAAACTGGGTCGATCATCAATGGCTGCAGTCCACAGCATGACCTTCATGCCGCGCTCGCCATAGTTGAACGCAGCCTGCAACAGGGTGGACGACTTGCCCGCATTCATCGAGGCATAGTAGAAATAGAGCTTCGCCATCAATCGTCGCTATCGGTCAGATCCTGCTTGACCTTCGGCGCACTCATCAAGTTTTCGATGCGCGTCGCCTGATCAAAACTGTCATCGGCCAGAAATTTCAGCTTTGCCGCATATTTCATGCTGACCCGCGAAGCGACTTCCTTTTGGAAAAACGCGGTGTTGGTGCGCAGCGCCTTCAAGACCGCTTCTTCATCCGCACCGAGCAGCGGCTTGATGAACGCGGTCGCGTGGCGCAGATCGGGCGACATGCGCACTTCGGTCACGCTAACGCTGTGGCTGGTTAGCACTTCATCATGTACCTCGCCGCGCGCGAGCAGTTCGGACAATATATGCCGGAATTGTTCGCCTACCCGTAGCAAGCGAACCGAACGGCCTTCGGGACCTATGTCGTTATATTTGGCCATTATCCGAAAGCAATTATCCGGACGCTCGATGTCGATCTCGCGAGCAACATCCCATTTTCATCAAATAATTCAGCTTCAAGGAAAGCGACTGAACGGCCACGACTGACTACTTTGCCCTTACCAATGACCCGGCCCGGCATCACCGGTTTTACGAAGCTTACATTAATATCGATCGAGGACGGAAACTCTGTCCCTCCGGTCATCGTTATCAAGGCCGGTCCCATTGTGTCGTCTAACATTGCGGCGACGATCCCGCCCTGCACGGAACCCTTTGAGTTGGTCATCTGGGCTGTTGGATGGAAAGCGATCTCGATCCGCCCCTCATCAGGATGCTCGGCAATGAGCTCCCAACCCAGCAACTTTGCACACGGCGGCGGCGGAAACTTAGTGAAAACGCTTTCTGTCATAGATCAATCCTGATTCACAACGTCCGTTCACGCTCCTCGACTTCGAAGACTTCGAGCATATCGCCTGCCTTGACGTCGTTGGTGTCCGCCAGCACGACCCCACATTCCGTCCCGCCGCGGACTTCGTCGACATTGTCCTTGAAGCGGCGGAGCGATGCGATTGTGGTTTTGGAGACGATGACGTCCTCGCGGGTAAGACGGGCGAACAAGCCCTTTTTGATGACGCCCTCGGTGACCAGCAAACCGGCCGCCTTGTCGCGCTTGCCCGATTTGAACACGTCCTTGACTTCGGCGCGGCCGACAACGGTTTCGATGATTTCCGGTCCAAGCTCGCCCGCCATTTCCTTGGCGATGTCGGCGGTCAGGTGATAGATTACATCAAAGTACTTCAAGCGAACACGGTCACGTTTGGCAAGGGCTGCTGCCTTGGTGTTGGGTCGCACGTTGAAACCGATCAGCGGTGCATTCGATGCCGCCGCCAACAACATATCTGACTCGGTAATACCGCCGACGCCTGCCGAAAGAATGCGGACCTTGATGTCGTCCGTCGAGATGTTGTTGAGCGCGGTGACGATTGCCTCGACCGAACCCTGAACATCGCCCTTGATGACCACCGGATATTCCATCGCGCGGGTCGCCGACAGCTGGTCGAACAGATTTTCAAGGTTAGGCGCTTCCTGCGTGGTCCGCGCTTTGGTCGATTGCTCTGTACGATACAGCGCCACTTCGCGCGCACGCGCTTCGCTTTCAACCACGGTCAGAACGTCACCTGCCGACGGCACTCCGGATAGACCGAGCACCTCGACCGGCATCGCGGGGCCAGCTTCTTTGACCTGAACGCCCTTGTCATCAACCAACGCGCGGACCTTGCCACTTTGCGAACCGACGACGAAGATGTCACCGCGTTTCAAAGTGCCGCGCTTGACCAATACTGTTGCGACTGCACCGCGTCCCTTATCCAGCTGTGCCTCGACCACGATGGCTTCTGCGGCGCGGTCAGGGTTGGATTTTAGTTCCATGACCTCGGCTTGCAGCGCCAACTTGTCCAGCAAGGTGTCTAAGCCGGTTTTCTTCAACGCAGAAACTTCAACGTCCTGCACGTCTCCGCCCATTGCCTCGACAATGACTTCATGTTCCAGCAAGCGTTCACGAACTTTCTGCGCGTTTGCACCGTCCTTATCCATCTTATTGATCGCCACGATCATTGGCACCCCGGCAGCTTTCGAGTGCTTTATCGCCTCAATTGTCTGCGGCATCAGGCCGTCATCGGCGGCAACGACCAAAATCACGATATCGGTCACG
>JANLRW010000409.1:0-1584 GCA_031361925.1 Sphingomonadales bacterium | reverse complement strand
TTTTGAGTCCAGCGCGTCTACCAATTCCACCACTGGGGCACAGCTTTCCGGCAAGGTTCCGGCTAAGCGGCGCTTCCTCTAACCGAGCGTCCGCTTCGATGCAAGGCTGTCGTTATTTCTTCAGCTCTTTGGCTAATGTCTTCGCCGTTGCCTTACCATAAGGTGCCTTGAACCCGCCAATCCCAGCAACGTCGATCCCGGTCTGGCGATAGACAGCACGGGCGTGGCTGAAGGTTTTGAAGCCGTCGCTCCCATGATAATTGCCCATGCCCGACGGCCCGGTGCCGCCAAACGGCAGATCCTCCATCGCGTTATGGAAGATCACGTCATTGACCGTAACCCCGCCCGAAATCGTCCGCGACAGCACGCGCTCTTCCTCCGCCTTGTCCGACCCAAAATAATAAAGCCCCAGCGGCCGGTCATGCGCATTCACATAATCGATCGCCTCGTCCATCGACGAATAGGTCATCACCGGCAATATCGGGCCGAAGATTTCCTCCTGCATGACCTTCATGTCATCGGTAACATTGCGGACGATGGTCAGCGGCATCTTGTTGCCGTTCGATCCGGCGAAATCCTCGCCCGCCGGGTTGACTTCGATCAGTTCCGCGCCCTTTTCGCGCGCATCGGCGAGATAGCCCTGCAACCGCTCATAATTGCGGCCGTTTACGACTGAGGTGTAATCATCATTATGCAGCAGCTTGGGATATTGCGCCGTGACGCCTGCCTTCACCGCCTCGATAACATCGCCTTCCTGATCGCTTGGAACCATCAGATAATCCGGTGCCAGGCAAATCTGGCCTGCGTTCATCATCTTACCCAAAGCGATCCGCTCGCCCGCTTTCTTCTTGTCGGCGCTGCGCCCGATAATCGTCGGCGACTTGCCGCCCAGTTCGAGCGTTACCGGCACCAGATTGTCCGCCGCCGCGCGCATGATATGGCGGCCAACACCGGTCGCGCCGGTGAATATCATATGGTCGAAAGCCAGTTTGGAAAAGGCCATGCCGACCTCGGCATCGCCGGTGAACACAGCGATTTCATCTTCGGCAAAATATTTGGGCACGACTTCTTCAAACAATGCAGACACGCGCTCGGTATATTCCGACGGCTTGATCATTGCGCGGTTACCCGCCGCCAGAATGCCCGCCATCGGCACCATCACCATGCCGACCGGGAAGTTCCACGGCGCAACGACGCCGACCACGCCCTTTGGCTGGTAGACGACCTCGGCCTTCGCGCCGAGGAGGCCCAGCGGAAAAGTGGCTTTGCGCTTTTCGCCCTTGGCCCAGGCTTCGAAATGCTTCTTCGCATGTTTCATCGCGCCGACCGAGGGCATGATATCGGTCATCAGCGTCTGCTCGCGGCTGCGATGACCGAAATCGGCAGAAACCGCCTTGGCGAAATCTTCGGCGTGATCGACCAGCAACGCAATCGCACGGTCAATCCGGTCGCGGCGCACCGACATCGGTTCCGGCAGCGCTGCGGTAAAACTCGCCCGCTGTTTTTCCAGCACGGATTGCATGTTGGCGGTCATTATTTCTCTCCAATTTAATTGCTTGATGAATTGCTAGCGCGAAGCGTTGC
>JANLRW010000371.1:0-1940 GCA_031361925.1 Sphingomonadales bacterium | reverse complement strand
CATCGATGCGTCGGCGGATTTCCACGATACAACGAACACCGTAATCCCCTGATCGACGCAATATTTAATGAAGCTTTTTTCAGCTGTCAGGTCGAGGATATAAAACCGGTTGATCCACGGCGGGAAGATAATCAGCGGCGTTTCCATGACCTTCTCGGTGGTCGGCTCATATTGCAGCAGCTGATAAAGCGGCGTCTGGTGCACCACCTTGCCCGGTGTCGCAGCGATATTCTCGCCAAGTCTGAACGCGTCCGGGTCGGTATGAGTCAACTGACCGCGCTGCATATCGTGCATCAGATGCTGCATTCCGGCCATCAGGCTCGCGCCCTTGGTCTCCACCGCCTTTTGCAGCGCGACCGGGTTGGTGAAGGGTGAATTGGCCGGACTCATTGCCTCGACCACCGTGCGGATGGCAAAGCCAACTTTTGCCTTTTCTACGGCCGGTATGCCCTCCATCTGCTCTGCTGCACCCAGCATATAATCCGACATCACCCGATAACCCTGGCGCACTAGGTCGAACACCGGATGCTCCCACTGCTCGCCAGAAAACCGCCGGTCTTTGGGGTCAATCTTGTCGCGGCCCGCCTTAGCCAAGGGAGCCAGCACCTGCCCCCACGCATCGAGCGCATGTCGGTATGCGGTTAGCGGATCGCTTGCCATGCCCGCGCCGTCGATCATTTTGGTGAACTGCTCGGGGTCCATGAAAGGCGGGAGTTGCGGTGAATCGGCCATGTCACCCACATAGCCCAAGCGCGGCTTTTGTCGAAGCTTCGTTTTGTTGTGCAGTGCAGCATTTACATTGGTAGGAAAAGGGCGCAATGGGCGCGGCATATGACATTTGAAAATATCCCTTCGCTTCTCGACGAAGCGCTTACCGCGCGTGGTTACACGACGTTCACTCCTGTTCAATCCGCCGTAATCGCGCCCGAAGCCGAGGGCCGCGACCTTGTCGTTTCGGCGCAAACCGGCTCTGGCAAAACCGTCGCCTTCGGCCTCGCAATGGCCCCGCAAATCCTCGACGGGGGCATGGTCAGCTTGGCTCGCGAACCCGCCGCTTTGATCATCGCCCCGACCCGTGAGCTTGCCTTGCAGGTCAGCCGCGAGCTAATGTGGTTGTATGGCAAGGCTGGCGTTCGGATTGCCACGTGCGTCGGCGGCATGGATGCGTCGAAAGAACGGCGCGCGTTGGGTCAGGGCGCGCAAATCGTCGTCGGCACACCCGGACGCCTCCGCGATCACCTAGAACGCGGCGCGCTCGACCTGTCGGCGTTGAAGGTCGCAATCCTCGATGAAGCCGACGAAATGCTGGACATGGGGTTCCGCGAAGAACTTGAGGGCATCCTCAACGCAACACCTGACGAACGCCGCACTTTGTTGTTCTCGGCGACAATGCCGAAGTCGATTGTCTCGCTGGCGAAGCGCTATCAGCGCGATGCGCTCCGCATCTCCACCGTCGGCGAAGACCGCGGCCACGGCGACATCAGCTATCAGGTCGTAACCGTCGCTCCGCCAGACATCGAGAATGCGGTTGTCAATCTTCTTCGTCTGCACGAGGCCGAAACCGCAATGCTGTTTTGCGCGACCCGCGACAATGTCCGCCACCTCCACGCCAGCCTAACCGAGCGCGGGTTCAATGTCGTGGCGCTCTCCGGCGAGCATAGCCAGAGTGAGCGCAACCAGGCGTTGCAGGCACTCCGCGACCGCCGCGCGCGCGTTTGCGTGGCGACCGACGTCGCCGCGCGCGGTATCGACCTGCCGACCTTGTCTTTGGTGGTTCATGTCGAACTGCCACGCGATGCCGAGGGTTTGCAGCACCGTTCGGGCCGCACCGGCCGTGCGGGCAAGAAGGGCACAGCGGTCCTCATCGTCCCTTATCAGCGCCGCAAACGGGTCGAATCGATGCTTCGCGGTGCCAAGATCGAGGCCGACTGGATCAAGGT
>JANLRW010000330.1:0-3824 GCA_031361925.1 Sphingomonadales bacterium | reverse complement strand
GCCGCTCCCGGCTCACATCGACGACAAAGCGGTGATCGCCGCGATTGATCCGGCCAAAGATGTTGACGGCTTCCACGTGGTCAACGCGGGCAAGCTCGCGGTTGGCGAAGACGCGCTGGTGCCGTGTACGCCGCTTGGATGTCTGATGCTGCTCAAAGACCGGCTGGGCGATTTGTCCGGGCTGGACGCGGTTATTATCGGCCGGTCGAATATCGTCGGCAAACCGATGGCGCAGTTGCTACTCGGCGAAAGCTGCACCGTCACCATCGCGCATAGCCGAACGAAGCATCTGGCCGATGTCGTTCGCCGCGCCGATATCGTAGTTGCTGCGGTTGGCCGTGCGGAAATGGTCAAGGGCGACTGGTTGAAGGCTGGTGCGGTCGTGATCGATGTCGGCATCAACCGCTTGCCCCCAGCCGATGGTGAAAGCAAAGGCCGTCTTGTCGGCGATGTTGCCTTTGAAGAGGCATTGCCCCATGTTGGCGGCATAACGCCTGTGCCGGGGGGTGTTGGGCCGATGACCATCGCTTGCTTGCTTAGAAACACCATCGTTGCCGCACACCGCCGTGCAGGGTTGGCTGTGCCGGAAGGAATTTGATGCGCCAGTTTGTTATTATCGCAGCCGCCGTGGCGCTTGCTTCATGCGCTGGGGGCCCGTCAAAAGCCCAGCGAAGCTTCGAACCGAAGCTCGCTAACCCCAGTGCTGTCATCGCTGCCGAAATCGCTTTCAACCGACTGGCTCAGGAAAAGGGTCAATGGACAGCCTTCCGACAAACCGCCGGTAAAGACGCGGTCATGTTCATGCCGCAGCCGATTGTGGCGCAGGAGTGGCTTAACGGCAAAACCGACCCGCCCAAAGCGGTCAAATGGCAACCGCATAAAGCTTTCATGTCGTGTGACGGCAAGACCGGTGTAACTACTGGAGCGTGGCAAGCACCCGACGGCAGCACCGGCTATTTCACGACCGTGTGGCAGTATTTTCAAAAAACGCCCCAAGGAGACGGCGAATGGAAATGGGTGATGGACCACATCGATTCGCTGACCGCACCATTGGTGCCCAAGGAAATGATCGAAACCAAAGTTGCAAGTTGTGGCGGTTCAGCGCCTGCGGCAATGGTCGCTCCGCCTGAAAATGCCAAGATGAAGATGGGGCTGTCGCGCGATCAATCGCTTAGTTACACATGGGTAGTCCAGCCGGACGGCGCGCGCACTGTCGAGGTAAAGCTGTGGAATGGGACGTCGGCAGACACGGTCATTTTTGATAAGGTAGCGGCCCAAAGGTGATTGATCTGTTTTTCTCGGCCTTCATCACTTTTTTCGTGGTGATCGACCCGCCCGGTTGTGCACCAATCTACGCCAGCCTGACCAAGGGTGCGAACACGGCGCAACGGCGCAACATGGCGATCCGTGCGACTTTGGTGGCGGCAGGCATATTATTCGTTTTTGCCTTGTTCGGTGAGCAATTGCTCGGCGCGCTCCATATTGAACTTAACAGCTTCCGCATCGCGGGCGGCATCATGCTGTTCTTGATCGCGCTCGACATGGTCTTCGAAAAACGAACCCAGCGCCGCGAGGAACGCGCGCAGAAAATTATAGATACGCCCGAGATTGAGGATGTCTCGATCTTCCCGATGGCGATGCCGATGATTGCTGGACCCGGTTCGATTGCGTCGGTCATGTTGCTAATGGCGCAGAATGAAGGATTGGAGCGCGCGAGCATCATCTTGTCCGCGCTCGGCGTGGTATTGTTGCTGACCTTACTGGCGCTGCTGGCCGCTGGGCCAATCATGAAGTTACTCGGGGCACAAGCCGAGGCGGTGATTACACGGTTACTTGGGGTGTTGCTGGCGGCTTTGGCGGCGCAATTTGTGATCGACGGACTGCGGCAAAGCTTTTCGGTCTGATTACTGCAAAGTCACCCGGTCATCGGACCCATCATGGCGACCGAAAAACTGCATCAGTTGGACAATCAAATCCGACCGCGCCGATAGCCCGCGCGATTCGAGCAACGCCTGTTTGGCCGCTGAATCGAAAGGGGCAATCTGGGCAATTGCGTTGACCAGCGAATAATCGTCGAGTTGCCCGACGGCGCCCCAGTCAACCGCATAACCTTGTGCATCGGCAAAACGTCGCGATTCGATTTCGAGCGAGGCGCGCTCGGCAATCGACAGCACGTCGCCGACCTCGTCTTCCTCCCATAGTTCGGCTTCGGCTTGGCGGAACGCGGTTTTGACATCGAGCTCGCGCACGATATTGAAGCGCTGCAACCCTTCGAGGATGATATTGTAACGCCCGTCTTCGAGTGCTTCGACCTCGCCCATCCGGCCCAGACAACCAACGCCAAACAATCCTGCTTTATCCCCGCGGTCCTTTGGCTGGACCATCCCAATCATGCGGTCGCGCGCCATCGCATCGCTGATTAAGGAACGGTATCGCGGCTCGAATATATGCAGCGGCAACTGCATTCCGGGGAATAAAATCGCGCCAGCCAGCGGAAACAGCGAGATGCGTTTGGTGGTCATCCGAATAATATCGCCGATAACTTGCGGCGCGTCGCCGATACCCAAGGGTCTTCAAGCCCGATAAGCGCAAATATCTCGAGCAATCGCGATTTGGCGACACCCTCGTTCCATTCGCGGTCGGCGGCGATGATGTGAAGCAATGCTTCGGCAGCACCGTCACGGTCGCCCGCTGCCATCAACGCGTTGGCAAGGTCGAAGCGGCTGGCGTGGTCGTCGGCATTTGCCGTGACGGTGGATTTGAGGGCAGCGAGTTCCGCCGGATCGCGCTCCGCCGCTGCGATGGTTAGCACCGATCCAGCCTTTTCAATCAGTGGATCGGCGTGCGCAGCGTCACCCAAGCTGTCATAAATTGCCTGCGCTTCGTCGCGCCGCCCGAGCGCGGCCAATGCCCGGATCATGCCCGACAGCGCAGGCAGATGGTCGGGCACCGCGCCTAGCGCGTCGGCGAACAGCCCGTAAGCCTGTTCCTCGCCGCCGCTTGATAGCAACTCCTCGCCAGCGGCCACCAATGGCGCAATTTCGGCTAGTGGATCGGGCGCGGTGTCGCCGGCTTTAACCGGCAGCTTAGCCAGCAACTGGTCGAGCATTTCAGCGATCTGCGGCTCGGTCCGCGCTGCTGTCATGTCGGCAACCGGTTGCCCTTGAAACATCGCATAGACCGTGGGAATTGATCGCACTTGGAATTGCGCGGCGATGAACTTGTTGGCGTCGACGTCGACCTTAGCGAGCAATACGCCCTTGTCGGCATAATCGGCAGCGACTTTTTCAAGGATCGGGGTCAGTTGCTTGCACGGCCCGCACCATTCGGCCCAGAAATCGAGGATCACAAGCTTTTCCATCGACGGGGTCACCACGTCTTGGCGGAATTCTTCAACCGCTTTTTGTTCGTCGGTGGTTAGGCCCATCGTTGCCAATGTCATTCTCCGGTAAATATCGGGATTCGCTCACCCCCTATGTGACCAAATCGGGGTGTTTCACAAGACCGGCTTTTGGCCATAGTCATAAAAACAGCCTATTTGGGGCTTGCGGGGGCGTATACCCCATGCTAACGGCGCGCCTCACCTGTCGGGGAATCAGAAGTGGCCAGAGGTCAATCTTGTATTTCCGACCGCCGAGCGGGCGTAGCTCAGGGGTAGAGCACAACCTTGCCAAGGTTGGGGTCGAGGGTTCGAATCCCTTCGCCCGCTCCAGTTTTTCGAGACACTCAATGATATTGCAGCGCTTATGCGCCGCGTATCATTGTGCTTTTCGCCAAGCGGTAAGCCAGGCCTGGCAGTCCATCATAATTTGCCTGATGATAGG